>CALQED020000117.1 GCA_943329505.2 Polynucleobacter meluiroseus
CAAAGAGCATAGAGATGCGACCACTGACTAAATCTGGCAATGACTGGGCACGGCCCTTATAGGGAATATGCCGAATCTGAACACCCGCCATCTCTTTAAATAATTCGCCGGACATATGCAATGAAGTACCGACACCTGAAGAGCCAAAGGTGAGCTGATTGGGCTTCGCTTTTGCAAGTTCAATGAGTTCGGATAGATTATTTACGCCCAGTTGTTTATTCACGATCAAGACATTGGGTGTACTGGCTAAAAAACTAATTGGCGTGAAATCTTTCACAGGATCAAAAGACATCTTTTCATATAGGGCGCCATTGATTGCATGAATCCCTACCGTACCAATCAGAAGCGTGTAGCCATCAGGCTCACTCTTGGCTACCAAATCAGCACCGATATTGCCGCCATAGCCAGGACGGTTCTCAACCAAAACTGGCACACCCAGACTCTGTTGCCAACTTTCAGCTAGGATGCGCGCCAAAATATCAGGCGCCCCACCAGGAGTAAAAGTCACAATGATACGAATCGCTTGCTTTGGCCAGGGAGTCTTAGTATTTGTATTCGTTTGCGCATGGGCCGAGAATGTCTCCAAAGCAAACAACAGGAATACGGTGAAGAGAAGTAACGGGCGCTGGGTTACCTTAAAGAATGGCATTATTTTGAAGCCCAAAATCGTGGGCGCACTAACTTAAAAACCAAATCGGGATCGCAACCATAGCCAACCCTCATACTGCACTGGATCATCAGCACAAGCGCCAATGCCACATTCCAGCAAAGTAGAAATGAGATTGGCCAGCACGATCAAGATAAAAATCACCACCAAAGTATTAGCAAACCAAGAGCGTGATCGAACTTCACGATTTGGCAACATTAACAAAATGGCAAAGCCAGCTAATAAACCTAAATAGCCAACAAAAGCCCAAGTATAAAAATGTAGCTCTAAGAATGTAGCGCCATATCCTTTATCACCAGGCAGAATATGCAAAAGTACTTGGCGCAGAGAAACCATCATTCCCACTAAGCCACCCAGAATGCCCCAGCCATAATGTGCGGCATGCGCTCCACAACGAATGTTCAGCACCAACGCAAACCCAATCATTACAAAACCGACTCTTTGCATAATACAAAGTGGGCATGGCAATTCACCAAAATAAAGCTGATCAATAAAGGCATAAGACAAGCAACCAATCACTGCTAACAAGGCGAGTTGATTGCCTAAAGTGGCTAAAGAAGGAAAAGAGTTTCTGCTCACGATTGCTTAAAGGCTAATGTTGAGGTGATTAGTAGCATGAAAGCGAAACCAAACGATCAAAATGATCACGGTAATGGCTAACATTCCTAAGCCGGCAATACGCTTCTCAAACCAGACCAAGACAAGTCCAATCAATGCTGTCAGAAAAGGGAGGAACATATACATAGGAGAATTCTAGCGCAGGATACTCTGAGCGCTGATAAATCCGTAATTCAAAGCTTAGGGCATGGTCTTTCAGAATGCCTGTTAGAAAAATTAGACCCGAATAGACAATGCGATGACTTATCTTTTTAAGGAAGATGATTTACGACGTTTAGAGCTATAGCGTATTTTCAACAACAAAATACTGAGGGCGAGTGTAAAAGTGAGAGCATTGGCCAATATGAGGGGCCACTTTTCAATGATGAGTCCATAAACTAACCAGAGACCAACTCCTGCAGTAAATAGCGAATACATCCCCAAGGAAATTCCGGAGAGGTCTTTAGTGCGCCAAGATTGAATGGCTTGCGGCAAAAAGGCAACAGTAGTCAAGAAGGCGGCGCAGTAACCGATGATTTCAATATGGTGGTATTCCAAGTTCATGATTTGATTGTAATCAGGGAATGCGGCTTTTGATGGATCAAGCGCAGAGCTAACTTTTCTAGATGACAAGAGCTTATAAAACTAAAAACCAAAAGAAGAAGATACAAGGGGAACTCTATGAGATCCCCTATTTTTAAAGACACCGCATCATCACTTCTTATTCGCCCCAGCCTTGCGAGCTTCTACTTCTTTATTTATCGCTGCAATGGTTTTTGCATCTGGAGACTTCCAATTACCACCAGAATTATTAACGATGTATACCAGGGCATCCGAAAATCCCTCAATACTTAAATTCGGGTTACCGCCTTTTGCTGGCATTGCCCTCACACCGAAATAAGCATGGGCAGTCAAAGTCACTTGACCCTCTGCAATTAATGGTGCCCACTTCGCCTTATCACCAAACTTAGGTGCGTTCAGGACACCAGCACCGTGACAGCTAGCGCATACCTGTTTATAAGTACTTTCACCCGATTGCGCGCTGGCTAGACTAGATGCGCCAAGAAGTGCCAAGGCAAAAAAATAACTGGCTGATTTCAATTTCATAAATACCTTTCGGAGCAAACTCACTAATTTAGGATTTCGTAGCACGCGCTACTCAACCTTTCCAATCTTTTTCACAATCTCGCCCATCTGTGCAGATTCCTTGTCCCAATAGACTTTAAATTCGGGGGCATCCATATACTGAATCGGGCTACCGGCACCATTAATAACCGAACGTACTCGCTCATCTGTTGCTGCCTGCTTAGCAGCGTCGCGAAGTTTATTGGTAATGTATTCAGGGGTAGCACTCGGCACAAATAATCCAGCCCATTGTGCAAACTCAATCTTCACGCCCATCTCTTTAAAGCTAGGCACTTCTGGCAAGCTGGCTAATCTGCCATCACCCCAGTGTGCTAAGGCGCGCACCTTACCAGCTTTAATTTGCTGCACGATCGAAGATGGACCGGTAGCAATGGCGTCGACTTGTCCGCCCAAGAGACCCACAATCGCTGGGCCAGCTCCTGTATATGGGATATGAACCATGTAAAACTTTTCAGAAGACTTGAGCATCTCCATTGGCACATGCATCGTTCCATAGTTACCCGAAGAGCCAAAGTTATATTTACCAGGATTAGCACGCATAGCCGCGATAAAAGATTTGTAATCCTTCCACGGGCTATCCGCACGTACCACCAATACTGTTGGATCTGCAGTGAAGCGAGCAATCGGTTTGAGTTGGTTCAACTGGAATGACTGTTCACGCCCTACAATTTTGTCAGCTTCCGGAATAATAGAAATGGAAGATAAGGCCATCAAAATGGTGTAACCGTCTGGCTTTGACTTAGCCACTGCTGCCATACCAATGCCGCCGCCAGCCCCTGCCTTATTTTCGACAATAACTGGTTGCCCCAAGATGCGCGAGAGCGCCTCTGCTACAGGTCTGCCAGCAATATCAGCGACACCTCCAGGAGGAAATGGCACTACCATCGTGATCGGTTTTGTAGGCCAGGTCTCTGGCGTCTGAGCAAATGCAGAGATCGCTAGAAAAGATGTGGCAATCAAGCCTAGTAGCTGGTTAATACAGAATTTTGGTCTCATTTTGGTGTCTAAATATTAATTTCGTTATCATTTATGCTCTTTATCCTACTACAAGAACCAACACATTTAACAGGGCTAGCCTAGACATAAGCCCCAACGGAGATAGCAAGCATGAAATACGCAACATTTTCTTTATTAAAAGAGCCCTCTAAGACTCGTGTGGGGATTATGACGGCCGACGGCAAGACCATTGAAGAGCTCGATTTAGGGGTAGATGTCAGCGAAGATGGCATCGTTGCCATCCTGAAATCTGACCTAGCAGGCAAGCTACCTAAACCAGTTGCAACTCATGCATTTACTGATATCCGCTTACTGGCACCCGTTCCAAGGCCTCGTAGGAATATTTTTTGCGTTGGCAAGAATTATCATGAGCACGCAAAAGAATTTTCAAATAGCGGTTTTGATGGCAGCGCTAAACCTGGTGAAGATATTCCGAGCCATGCCATCTTCTTCACTAAGCCACCAGAGTCAGTGACTGGTCCAAATACCAATGTGATCATTCCTACTGCCGTATCGACCTGTATTGACTATGAAGCAGAGCTCACGATTGTGATTGGTAAAGGTGGCAAAGGCATTACCGAAGCGGATGCCATGAAGCATGTATGGGGCTACACTGCCATCAATGATGTGACAGCACGCGATTGGCAACAACGTCATAAACAATGGTTTCTAGGTAAGAGCTTTGATACCTTCTGCCCAATGGGCCCTTGGGTAGTCAGTGCTGACGAATTAAATGCCGAAGATATTTCTGTGAAATGCTGGGTGAATGGTGAACTACGCCAAAACTCGAATACCAAAGACCTCATCTTTGATATTCCCAATATGATTGCAACCGTTTCTGCTGGCATTACCCTCTATCCTGGCGACCTTATCGCTACAGGCACACCAGTGGGTGTTGGCATTGGATTTAAGCCGCCAAAGTATTTGGTCAATGGTGACGTAGTAGTTGTGGAGATGGGCGGCATTGGCAAACTTGAAAATACGTTTGTAGCCGTTTAAGCAAATCGATTGACCGCGATATTCAAAAGCCACCTGCGGGTGGCTTTTTTTCGGGTCGCTTTTTATAAGTCAGTCTGTTGAGCGAAGATTACTCAACCCAGGCCGAAGAAAATGGCGATACGGTAGGTAATGAATGAGGCAATGTAGGCGAGTCCAAATAAATAGCTAAGCATGATTATTGGAATCTTCCAGCCGCCCGTTTCACGCTTGACCGCTGCGATAGTTGAAAGACATTGAGGGGCAAATACAAACCAGGCAAGCAATGAAAGCGCCGTCGCTAATGACCAACCGCTAGAAATCAATGGGATCAATGCTTCTGCAGCATCGGCACTAGAGCTTGATAAAGCATATACCGTGGCTAATGAACTAACTACCACCTCGCGAGCGGCCATACCTGGCACTAAGGCAATACTGATCTGCCAATTAAATCCAATAGGAGAAAAAATATGGGCTAAGCCCTGCCCTAGCATCCCCGCAAAACTATATTGAATCGGGGATAAGGTTGATCCTTCTGGGGGCACCGGAAAACTTGATAAGACCCATAGACCAATTGTCATCAGCAAGATAATTCCGCCGACACGACGCAAGAAAATTTCTGCGCGTTGCCAAAGGCTAATCGCTAGATTACCTAAGCGTGGCATGTGATAACTTGGCAACTCCATCATGAGCGCATTCATTCTGAACTGCTCACTCGTAAAGCGCTTGAGTACCCAGGCTACGGCCATCGCACCGAA
>CALQED020000118.1 GCA_943329505.2 Polynucleobacter meluiroseus
CGTGGCACGATCTTTGGCTTGCACTCAGGTGGTCGCACCGAATCCATCTTGATGTCTATGCCACCTGTAGTGCAATGGTGGTACAACTGGCAACCCAAGCCTGGTACGCCAGAAGCCAAACTCTATGATTACTACCTTAAGCCGCGCGATTGGCTAGCTTAAGCCCTCTTCCCTTGAATACCCGCAAAAAAATTGGCATCCTAGGTGGCACTTTTGACCCACCCCACTTGGGTCATCTCAAACTCGCCAGTCATTTTGCCAAACACTTAAATTTAGATTCACTCTTGCTCATTCCGAGTGGTGAACCATGGCAAAAGGGCTCAGGTATTACGCCAGCGAAGATTCGCTTTCAACTAACAGAAGCTGCTGCTATTGATTTGGCAAGAGCCTTGCTGTATCTCAAGATACCGACCCAAGTTGGTATTGATAGCCTTGAGATAGATCGTGCTGGGCCTAGCTACATGCTTGACACTGCTAAAGTATTAAGAGAGCGTTTTGGATCTGAAGCGAGTCTCATCTGTTTAATGGGGGCTGATTCACTAGTCAACTTACCCACCTGGCATGCTTGGGAAGATCTCATGGGATATCTAAACTTTGCAGTAGCGAGCAGGCCAAACTATGATTTGGGCGCGCAGATTAATCCCGCAGTAAAGCAATTACTAGAAAAACATCAAACTAAAGAGCCAAGCGCTCTTGAAAATAGTGCTTCTGGCCTCATCTATATTGATGAAACACTCTCTGTAGACTTATCCTCTACTGATCTTAGAGATCGCCTCAAAACCGCTCGCCACTCTATTAAGTCAGAGCAAATTCCATCCCACACCCTAGAAATCATTACGAAGCTGGGCTTGTATCAGTAATCAAGCTAAGATGACTCTCAATCCTTCAATATATTAAATAAACACCATGGACTTACGTAAATTACAACGCGTCATTATTGATGCCCTAGAAGATGTGAAGGCGCAAGATATCCGCGTTTATGACACCACTAAACTGAGCGAGTTATTTGATCGCGTCATTATTGCCACGGGTTCTAGTAATCGTCAAACACGCTCTTTAGCGATGTCCGTCAAAGAAGAGGTCAATACCAAAGGTGGTGAAGTCATCTCGATTGAAGGTTTAGAAACGGGTGAATGGGTACTAGTCGATTGTGGCGATATCGTGGTTCATATTTTGCAACCCATGTTGCGCTCCTACTACCAGCTTGAAGGCATGTGGGGTGCTAAACCCGTCCGCGTGAAATTGGCTGGGGCTAAAGGCCTGGTTAAAGCCAGTGAATCTGAAGACGAAGAGTAATTGCTTCTCTTTGCTGTATTGAATACTGTGTTGAACTAATGCGCCTCACTATTGTTTCAGTTGGTCACAAAATGCCCGATTGGGTTGCTACTGCAACCCAGGATTACATCAAGCGCATGCCAGCAGATTGCAGTATCGAGATTAAAGAGATTAAACCGGATCTCACGCCCGCTAAAGAAGCAATCAAAATATTGGCAGCCATTCCTAAGGGCTCGCGGGTGATTGCACTGGATGAACGCGGTAAAGATCAAACGACTCAGAACCTAGCTACGCAATTGGCTCAATGGCGTCAAGAAGGCTTTGATATCACTTTTTTAATTGGCGGGGCAGATGGTCTGGATGCCAGTCTCAAAACTAATGCTCAGGCGATGTGGCGACTTTCTAGCCTGACATTGCCCCACGCTATGGCTAGAGTATTACTGGTTGAGCAACTCTATCGTGCCTGGACGATACTACAAGGTCATCCTTATCATCGCGAGTAATACTTTGAATTCTTTTATCTACCTTGCCTCGCAAAGTCCGCGACGCCAAGAACTCTTAACACAAATTGGCGTTCACTTTGAACTGCTACTACCCCAAGTAGACGAAGATACTGAGAGTATTGAAATCGCCCTTCCCCATGAAAAAGCTCGAGCCTATGTTGAGCGAGTGACCTTAGCTAAAAGTGCTGTCGCTCTTGAGCGCTGGAAAAAAACGAATTTACCTTGGGCTCCCATTCTGTGTGCCGATACCACTGTCAGTCTGCCCCATCACCCTGCAGGAGAAATTCTGGGTAAGCCAGTCGATACTCTAGATGCTGTTCGTATTTTGAGGATGCTGAGTGGTAAAACCCACGAAGTTCTCACGGGAGTGGCGCTCACCATCAAACCTGAAGACGCGCCCGTATTTTTATTGCAAGTTTCGGAAGTTCAATTTGCCGAACTCTCTGAAGAACAATTCAAAGGCTATATTGCTAGCGGTGAACCTTTTGGCAAGGCTGGTGCATATGGAATTCAGGGCGCTGGGAGTGCCTTTATCCCCTCGATCAAAGGAAGCTATAGCGGTATCATGGGATTACCCCTTTATGAAACTGTCCAACTACTCAAACGTGCTCAAATTATCAGTATATGAATGAAGAAATTCTGATCAATATCACCCCGCAAGAGACGCGAGTTGCTTTAATTCAGCAGGGGGCGGTGCAAGAACTGCAAATTGAGAGAACCCGTCAACGCGGTATCGTCGGTAATATTTACCTGGCAAAAGTCGTGCGGGTGCTACCTGGTATGCAGTCTGCTTTTATTGAGATTGGCTTAGAGCGTACCGCTTTTATGCACGTCGCCGATATCACTCAAAGCAATCCACAGCCTCAAATTGAAAAGCTATTGTTTGAAGGTCAAACAGTATTGGTACAGGTACTCAAGGACCCGCTGGGCACGAAAGGCGCACGTCTTACTACCCAACTCAGTATTGCGGGCCGTAATTTAGTGTATCTACCGCCTGCTGGGACTGATATAGCGACCGAGAAATATATTGGCGTTTCTCAACGCATTGACCAACCAGAGGAACGGGAAGCCATCAAAGCGCGCTTAGCAGGATTGATGGCTGAAGATGAAAAAGGCGGCATCATTGTTCGTACCAGCGCCCAAGATGCCACAGATACCGAGCTCCAACATGACATGCGGTACCTCAGAACCACTTGGGAAAATATTCGTGAAGTAATGAAGCATAAAGCTGCGCCGAGTCTGTTATATCAGGACCTAAGCTTAGCTGAACGGGTATTGCGGGATGTTGCTGGCGAAGAGACTACCCAAATTCGGGTGGATTCTGCTGAGAATTTTGAGAAGCTTAAAGGCTTTGCTAATTTATATATGCCCAACCTATTGGGCAAACTAACTTTGCACCGCGGCGAACGGGCGCTCTTTGATTTATTTGATGTCGATACTGAAATCAATAAAGCCTTAGGTCGCCGCGTTGACCTCAAATCTGGCGGCTATCTCATGATCGATCAAACAGAGTCAATGACCACGATTGATGTAAACACGGGTAGTTATGTAGGCGCACGCAATCTAGACGACACTGTCTTTAAAACCAATCTTGAGGCTGCACAGGCTATTGCGCGGCAACTGCGCTTACGTAATCTTGGCGGCATCATCATTATTGATTTCATTGATATGCTAGGCAAAGATCATCAAGAGTCCGTCCTACATGAACTCAAGCGGAATCTGGAACGGGATCATGCTCGCACCTCAGTCAGTGAATTTTCAGTATTAGGTCTTGTCGAGATGACCCGCAAGCGGACCCGCGAGTCACTAGCCCATATCACCTGCGAGCCCTGTGCTACCTGCATGGGCAAAGGCGAAATCAAAACTGCCCAAACGATTTGCTATGAGATCTTGCGTGAGATTGTGCGCGAGCATCGCCAATTTAATCCCCGTGAATTTCGTATCGTAGCGGCGCCAGATGTAATTGATCTCTTCCTGGAAGAAGAAAATCAATTCTTAGCGCAACTGGGTGATTTCATTGGTAAGCCCATTACACTTCAGGCAGAAGGCAGCTTTAAACAAGAACAGTACGATATTGTGCTGAGCTAATTCGCTGCTTCAAACGTTTGAGAATTGAATGCGGTGCAAATTAGCATAGAGGCCATTTTGCTGAATTAATATCTCATGCGAACCGTTTTCCACAATCTTGCCATGTTCTATCACCACGATCCGGTCTGCGTGCTCAATGGTTGATAAGCGATGAGCGATCACCAAAGTCGTCCTGCCAGTCATCAAGCGCTCTAAAGCATCCTGCACTTGACGCTCTGATTCTGAGTCTAAAGCCGAGGTTGCCTCATCCAAAATGAGAATAGGAGCATCTTTGTAGATAGCCCTGGCAATTGCTAAACGCTGCCGCTGACCACCCGATAAACGATTACCGTTATCCCCCACCATCGAATCAATCCCCTCTGGTAGCTCTTGAATCAAGGCGCTCAGATTTGCTGCCTCTAATGCCTCTATGACTCTCGCTCGATCAATACCCTGCTCATTAGCCGCACCATAAGCAACGTTTGCCGCAATCGTGTCATTAAATAAGATGACATCTTGACTAACAAAGGCTAGTTGCTTTCGGACATCGGCAAGCACAATATCTTCTAGCAAAATATCATCCAAATAAATATGGCCACTAGTAGGTTTAAAGAATCGTGGCAGTAAATTCACTAAGGTTGACTTACCACCACCGGAGGGTCCCACGAAGGCTACGATCTCTCCCGGAGTAATCGAGAGATTAATATCGCTGAGCGCATCTTTACGACCTACCTCTTGCTGATATGAGAACCCAACATTCTCAAAACGAATAGCGCCTTTCGCTTTATCCAAAGACTTCATGTTCAGTCTGCGATCTTCATCCTCTTCAAAAGGCTGATCCATCAAACCAAAGATCATTTCTGCCGCAGTCAGGCCACGTTGTAGTGGCTGATTGATATCAGCCAGATGCTTTAAAGGAGAGATCACCAACATCATAGCCGTCACAAACGCTGCAAATCCGCCAACCGTTGTGCCTTCAGTAGCGGACTGCATCAACGCAATCACGAGCACTATAGATAAGGCCATGGAGGCTATTAACTGGGTGATAGGCTGGTTAAGGCCTCCAGCCACAGCCGACTTCAAAGCAAATTGGCGCAAACGTTCCGCTTTTTGTTTAAAGCGCTTCATTTCATATTCTTGTGCGCCATGCACTTTCATAATTTTATATCCTGCAGCAGCCTCTTCGACGATGTAAGCCAGTTCGCCGGTTAGTCCTTGCTGCTCTCGATTGAGCGAGCGCAGTCGCTTATTAATCTTGCTCATCACGAAAGCAATGATCGGGAAAATAA
>CALQED020000119.1 GCA_943329505.2 Polynucleobacter meluiroseus
GGTGGAGGTTACCGCGTTTCACCGTAACTAAATACGCTCGTCTCTGTGGCCCTATTCCTCACGTCACCGTGGATGGCCGTTAGCCATCACCCTACCCTATGGAGTCCGGACTTTCCTCCCCCTCAATAAAGAAGCGGCGATTGCCTAATTGACTCTGCGCCTGCAGTCTAACGCAGTCAGGGCAAATTGGCTTGCAAAAAGCAAAGTGAATTTAAATCAGCGACCAGGCAATCGTTTCACCTGCACGCAAGGGAACAATCGTGTCATTACCCAGGGGCAACTCAGTGGGAATCCTTTGTGCCTGCTTGGCAAGGGTAATATTTTTAGTATTGCGTGGCAA
The DNA here is from genome assembly GCA_943329505.2 of Polynucleobacter meluiroseus. Taxonomy (GTDB): domain Bacteria; phylum Pseudomonadota; class Gammaproteobacteria; order Burkholderiales; family Burkholderiaceae; genus Polynucleobacter; species Polynucleobacter meluiroseus_E. The sequence continues at coordinate 341 of CALQED020000119.1, forward strand.
AGAATAAAAATCTGGGCCATAGAAGCTGGCAAAGCCCTCTAATTTATCTAACTTACCAACACTCTCAAATGCTTCGGCATATAAACCTAAAGCATTGAATGCACTATAGCAACCAGCACACCCACACGCAGCCTCTTTGGCGCCTTTAGCATGAGGCGCACTATCGGTACCCAAAAAGAAGCGCGAGTTACCACTAGTAGCTGCCTCTAATAATGCAAGCCGATGCTCTTCACGCTTGAGTACTGGCAAACAGTAATTGTGCGGACGAATACCACCAGCAAAAATTGCATTGCGATTTAAGAGTAAATGCTGTGGTGTCAGAGTAGCTGCAATCGTATTTTTTCCGCCAGTTAAAGCATCGCGTACATAGTGCGCTGCTTGTTTGGTAGTAATGTGCTCAAACACGATTTTGAGCTCAGGGAAGTCTTGACGCAAAGGCTCAAGCACAGCATCAATAAATACTGCTTCACGATCAAAAATATCGATGTCAGCATGCGTTACCTCACCATGCACTAGCAATGGCATGCCGACTGCTTGCATCGCCTCTAATGCTTTATAGCAATGCTTGATATCACTGACACCGGCATCACTATTGGTCGTAGCACCAGCAGGATACAACTTGAAGGCAACAATGCCTTCCGCCTTCGCCTTACGGACTTCGTCTGCTGACGTATTGTCAGTAAGATATAAAGTCATCAGCGGAGTAAAGCTGCTAATACCCAAGGACTTCAGATTCGATTCAATACGGGATTGATATGCTTTAGCTAACTCTACAGTCGTCACAGGTGGTTTTAAATTTGGCATGATGATCGCGCGTGCAAATTGACGGACAGTATCAGCCAAGACATCCTTCATCACTTCACCATCACGAATATGCAAGTGCCAATCGTCAGGTTGGATCAGTTGAATTTGAGTGAGCGCATTAGACATATTATTGATCGATCAAAATGATACGGAAATCATTCACATTCGTTAGTGTAGGGCCAGTTTCCACTAAAGCCCCCAATTCTGCAAAGAAGCCATAACAATCATGAGCTGCCAAGAATGTTTCAGGTTTAAGTCCCAAGGATTGGCCTGCTGCTCGAATCTCACCGTCAAACCATGCGCCCGCATTCTTCTCGCTACCATCGATACCGTCAGTATCGGCAGCTAAAGCAGCAATCTTTGGTAAATCAGTACTGGCCGCAAAAAGAGAGAGTAGATATTCGCTACAGCGGCCACCACGACCTTTAATGCCTGCAGGAATAGTCACTGTACATTCACCACCAGAGATCAGAGCCAAGGGCTTATCACTTTTAGCCAACTGATCCCGAGCTAATTGAGCCTGAGCGACACCCACCTCTTGCGCTTCACCAGTAATAGTGTCACCTAAGACAATAGGCTCATAGCCTTGGGAACGAACATAATCAGCGGCCGCCTCCAAGCTTTTATAGGCCGTTGCAATGACATGATTGGCAACTTGTGCGCCTACCAAATCAATATCTTTTAAGGTCTCGGGTTTCTCTCCTGCTACACCTTGTTTGAGATGATTCAAAACAGATGGAGGAATAGTGTCTTCACCTAAACGATACTTCTGCAAAATATTGAGCGCATCTAAATATGTTGAATAGTCAGCAGCGCAAGGACCGCTCGCTATATCCGCTGGAGAATCCCCAGTAACATCTGAAATTAGCAAAGCCTCCACTCTGGCGCCGCGTGCAATTGCAATCCTTGCTAAGTTGCCACCCAAGATTGCTGATAAATGTTTGCGCACCATATTCATCTCCTCAATGGGAGCGCCACTCCGAAGTAGTGCCTCGGTCGTCTTACGCATATCGTCAATAGAGATGCCTTCAACCGGCAAGGTTAGGAGACTAGAGCCGCCTCCAGACACCAATGCAATCAAAATATCGCCGGCCTGTAACTTTTTTGCTAATGCAAAAACTTCTTTGGCACCATCCATGCCAGCTTGATCAGGCACTGGATGACCAGCCTCCACAATATTGATATGGGAAGTTGGAGAGTTGTGCCCATAGCGAGTCAAAACAACCCCCTCAATCTTGGCTTGAGGCCAATGAAGTTGTGCATAAGACTCCAATGCGCTCGCCATCGATGCGCTCGCCTTCCCGGCCCCAACTACCAAACATTTACCTTGGGGTTCTTGCCCTACCGGAAATATTTTAGCCAAGCATTGGGGAATAATAATTTTCGGGTCTGCTACCGCAACTGCAGCAGCAAAGGCATTTTTGAGAATAGTCTCTGGAGTAACTGATGGATTCATTTGCTGCGTCATCAAGCTATTCTAATCAAGTGCAGCGCGTTCTTGCATTTGCCACATCTCGGTATATCTTCCATTAGCGGCAAGGAGCTCAAGATGGGTACCACGCTCCACAATCTGACCATGCTCCATCACCAAGATTTGATCAGCATGAATAATGGTTGAAAGTCGATGCGCAATAATCAGGGTTGTTCTATTTTTAGCCAAACTCAGTAATTCTTCTTGAAAAGCCCTTTCGGTTTTGGAGTCCAAGGCAGAAGTGGCCTCATCAAAAATCAACATCGTGGGCTTTTTAAGCAAGGTTCGAGCGATCGCAACTCGCTGCTTCTCTCCACCAGATAATTTCAGACCACGCTCACCAACCTGCGTTTCATAACCCTCTGGCAGACGCTTAATAAAACCATCGATTTGAGCTGCTCGAGCAGCCTCTTGTACCTCTTCAATCGTTGCCGAAGGATTGCCATACGCAATGTTATAACCAATAGTGTCGTTGAATAAAACCGTATCTTGCGGAACGATACCAATGGCTTTACGTAAGCTCGCCTGTGTCACATTTTGAATATTTTGCCCATCAATCAATATCTTTCCAGACTGCACATCGTAAAAACGAAAGAGCAATCTGGCCAAGGTACTTTTACCAGCACCACTTTGACCAACTACTGCGGTAATGGTGCCTGCAGGAATATTGAAGCTCACGTCATGCAGAATTTCACGCTTAGCATCATAGTGAAAGGACACATTCTCAAAGCGGACATCAGGCCCATGCCCATGGTTATCAATTTTTAAAGGATGGGCGTTAGGAGAGTCAGCAATCTCTTTATCGGTATTGAGTAAAGAGAACATTCGATCCATATCCGTTAACGACTGCTTAATCTCGCGATAGATCACTCCCAAAAAATTTAACGGGATATATAGCTGAATCATTAGCGTATTCACCAAAACCAGGTCGCCTAGCGTCATCGTGCCATTCACCACACCAAGAGTGGCCCGCCACAGAATCAGTACTAAACCAACTGCGATAATGATTTGTTGCCCGAGGTTTAAAACAGCTAAAGTCTTTTGAGACTTCACGGCAGCTGTTTGATATCGCAATAGATTCTCATCATAACGACGAGCCTCAAAAGCCTCGTTACCAAAATACTTCACCGTCTCAAAGTTCAATAAAGAATCGATGGCTTTTTGATTGGCCTTTGAATCCATATCATTCATGGTACGACGATAGTGTGTGCGCCATTCAGTCACAAGGATTGTGAAAGCAATATAGAGAATCAATGCAGCCAAGGTAATCGCTGCAAACCAAATATCGTATGAATAGGCAAAGTAACCCAGCACCAAACAGAACTCGATGAGCGTTGGCAGAATGCTATAGAGAGAATAAGAAATCAGCGATTGAATACCACGTGTACCACGCTCAATATCACGACTGACACCACCAGTTTGGCGGGCTAGATGAAAACTTAAGGCTAAAGAATGTAAATGCTCAAAGACTTGAAGCGCTACCTTACGAACAGCATTTTGGGTAACGCGTGCAAATAAGGCTTCACGCAACTCAGTGAAAATGGAGGCAGAGATTCTTAATAGGCCATAAGCAATAATGATGCCTACAGGCACAACCAATAAAGCTTGTGGTGAACCCGCCTTAACATCCAAAGCGTCTATTAAATCTTTCATCAAAATTGGAATGCCAAGATTGGCAAACTTTGCAGCAATTAAGCAGCTGAGCGCAAAGATAACCCGAAAGCGATACTCTAAAAGATAAGGCAGAAGATCGCGGATCACACGCCAATCACCCCGTTGAGGTGTCTTTGAATCTGCACTACTGTGATGGCGTCCCGATGAATGTCTCATCGCTCTATCTTATTCGCTTATAGATTAACTTGCTAAAAACAATTTTCGAATGGCTTCACCATTGCTGGGAGAAAAACATTTCTGAGCTGCTGCTTCGAATGGTAACCACTCGTAGGCCACATGTTCTCTTGGTGAGAGGGTGATTGCAGTATCGTCTGGAACTCGCAGCGCAAACCAATGTTCAGTATTTTTCGTCACGCCAGGCGCATACCGAAAGCGCCAATCAGGATAAATTTCATATTCGATCTGGTGATGCATATTTTGGAGCGCCTCTGCAGATAGTTGCTCTACTGCAATGCCGGTTTCCTCAAAAACTTCCCGTGTAGCAGCTACAGCCAAATCTTCGCTTTGGGCGTCTAGGCTACCAGTAACGGATTGCCAAAAACCAGGACGATCTGCACGCTCTATCAACAAAACATCCCCATTCGATTTGTAGATCACTACTAAAACCGAAATAGGGATTTTCAAGATAGGTATAGATACTGCTAACTTATTTTATGCAGCAGGTGTTGCTTGACGCAAACGAATATGTAACTCACGCAATTGACGCTCATCAACTGGGCTAGGAGCCTGTGTCAATAAACATTGCGCACGCTGTGTTTTA
>CALQED020000120.1 GCA_943329505.2 Polynucleobacter meluiroseus
GGCGACAAAAGCTGCTGCCATGCCTGCAGCCCCTTGGAAAAATCGACGACGAGAAACGCCCTGATGCTTAGCCAGTCGTGAGCCTATCTCTTTGAGACGCCTCTCAAACTCTTTTTGCTTAGGTGTTTGAACACTCGGCATAAACTCATCGCTAGAAATCGCTTGCGTTGGAATGGGCGAACGAAATGTAGCAGTTTCCGCAGGAACTAACTTTTCTATCTCATCGGGCGTCATCATGATATGAGTCTCCTATAGCTATATAAAATCTTAAGGTTTTTGATACTCTTTTACTGTGTCATATGCTACTTGTTGCAAAAATAAAGCCATTTCTGGATTCAAGCCAGCACTATATTTCAGACCAACTGGCGATCGATTAAAGAGAGTCGCATAGGTTGTTGCTGCCGATAAATAGGTGCCTGCTGCGCTAGGGTGGCGCTTATCAGGGGCATATAACTCTAGGTCTGGCTTTAAAGCGATTGACTTTGCAAAAGCTAAGCCCACCGGTATCACTAGTACGCCATTATCGTTACCAGCAGATGTATAGGCATCTGCCAGCGGTAATGTCATATCAGGCTTATCTTTATAAGCCCAAGACATAAAGAAAACAGGTACTGATCCATGACGCCTTACGGTGTCACTATGTTTTTTGGCATACTCCGTAAAAACCGATTTCATTTGCGGATGGATGGGACATTGACTGCAATCCATCAAGATCGACACGTCAAATAGAGGCTTTTGTGCTGGATTAATCACCACATTGTTCTGTGCATCAAATGAATACTTACCAATAGCATTAGGCCGAAAATAAGAATCCACATCATGCCAATCAAACCCTGAGCCACTAATTGTGATCATGCTCTGGCGCCATGGAGACCCCTTCATACCCTCCGCCACCATCGGCGCTAAATTGCTGATGATGCCGTTATTGAAATAGAAAAAACTATTGCCAATAAAGGCAGCTGATTTTGGCGTCTCCTTGGGATAGCTTTTAACAGTAGGCTTGATTTGGGCAAGCGCAATATTTTGTACAAATAATAGACAAAATAAAGTTCCCAATAATTTGCTAATTTTCATCATGCTTCCTAATAATATTTTTTATAAATTATTGAAATAATTTTGCCAAGAAGGCGTCAATCTCACGGGTCGACTTTTGTGTAGCGGCATCATCGCGTCCAACATGGGGATCTAACTGGACACATGCGTCAGAGTACAGAAATTCTTGATTGGTTTGAGTATTGACTAAAATTCCTGGTGTCTTTTCTATAATTTTGCAGTCTCTAACAGTCTGCGCACCCTTAGAAATTACAGGAGGGTTCACTCCTAGAGGGGAATCAAATGAGTGGGGGCCAAAGTCATGCTCCAATAAATCCACATTTTGATTAGCAGCTTTTAATTTACTGACGTATGTTTTACAGGCTCCAATCGGGTTGTAATCATCCGCCTTGCCATGATGCAAGCGAATAGGCTTACCAGTGGTTTTATCATCGCCAATATAGGTAGTGACGCAATCCGCATAAAAAGGAATATGAGCAGCAAATACAGTGCCGCTTTTATTCCACTGCTGATTAAAGCGCTCAACACTGGCAAATAGGGCTGCCTGCCCTCCTCTTGAGAAGCCCATCATGACAAACTTATTTGAATCTAGTCTTGGATGCTTGGCTAGAATCTCCATTGCCCTATAGCTATCTAAAATCAGATTTAATCTACCTAACAAAGCTTGATTGGGACCAACTACTGTTAAACCTCTGCCAGTAAAGCCATCTAAACTAAAGGTAGCATATCCCTGACCGAGAAAATGATTGGACCAATACTCCACGCCAGGTCCTATGCCACTGGAACCATGAACCAGAAAGATGACTGGTATTTTTTGACTGACCGGTTTTGGTGGAAAGCGTAAGATGCCATTCACCGTGACCTCTTTACCATTTTTATCACCCTGTAAAAACTGCTTATCAGTGATGGTTAAAGTCGGTATGGAATAAATTTCTGCGCGCGGTGGGTAAACGATTTCCGTGGCCGCTTGAACAAACAAGGAAAAGCTTGCCAGGGTGGCAATGAGTAAATACTTCAGCATTTGTAGTCTCCAAAGGCGAATCATTAACGACTTATTTTAGGTATGAATATCGTTAAAACATCTTACCTCAGGAAACTACAAAAATCATCATTGCCAATGACGAGGCAATGATCAGGCACGGGATTGAAATCAAGGCACATCATATAGCAGGACAAACCCTAATATCCACCGCAGTAGCCTCCATGACTTTTACATAGCAACTCATTTCAGCACTTCGTATTAGTGACCCTTTTATAAAACTGCAGTAGCTCGCATCAAAGGAGATATGTCATTTAATTGAGTGATCTTCCAGCACTGATCTAATAATCGACGAGTGGTATCTGCACTTAACTTCTTCGAAGTGAGACCTTTGAATTTATTCTCTAGATCCTCATCGCTCATTGGATGAACCAAGCTTCCAAGAGCATCTGAGACATGACATTCAAGCTGCTTACCATTGCGCAAAACAATCGTGACATACCCTTCTAGTTTACGAACCTGGGGATCAACTTTCACCTCCATTAACGAGCGCAGCTTTTCTACAGCGGGATTACAAACCACCTCGGTACTGAATTGATCTTCGCCGGCAGCGCCATAAATAATCGCGACTGCCATTGCGTGATAAACACTAAACTTGCCCTCTAAGCCTGTTCTGGGAGATTTAATACCAGTTAACTCCAGCACCAAGGGGCCAACCGTTGCATGAATAGATGCAATATCTTCCGCTTTTAGTTGATGCTGCTTGCGCAATTGCAAACAGGCATCAATGACTGCATGGACTACCAAACCACATGCAAATGGTTTATACATATTCTTTGAGATTTCGTACTGCTTCCCAAGATCGGTAGTAATAACGGCGGGATCAAAACGGCTGGACATCACTTGACCAAAGCCACGTTTCGCTTCTAGAGCGCGAATAGAGCTAGTAAAGCCCTTTTGAGCCATGAGTGCAGCAGCCATTCCTCCTTGAGCAGCATGCCCTGGATGAAAACTTTTACACATCGTGCCAAACATCTCGCGCAAACCTGAAGATTGGGTTGCTGCGATTCCTAGTGCCCAAGTCATTTGTTCAACATTGAGTTTCAGAAGCTTGCCAACAGCTGCTGCAGCCCCAAAGATTCCTGCAGTGCCAGTAATATGCCAGCCACGGTCATAATGCTCAGGAAATACCGATAATGCAATTCGTATTTCAGCCTCAACCCCTAATACATAAGCGTGCACCAACTCTTTCCCGCTAAATTGACGCCACTCCGCCAGTGCAAAAATTGCTGGCAGCACTGGTGCACTAGGATGTACAGCACGAAAATGAGTATCGTCAAAGTCTAGGACATGAGTGCTAATGCCATTGATCAAGGCTGCATGCAAAATATCAGCCCTTTCTGAGCGGCCCCAAACCTGTGCCTGTGGGGCTCCAAAAAATGGCTCAAAAGCCTCTACGGCAAATTGGACAGTATCGTGTTGGGCAGCACCAATAGCACACCCAAGGCAATTAATAATTGCTCTAGAAGCTTCCTTCACGACATCACTTGGCAAATCTTCATACTTAGACTCAACAATGAATTGCGCCAATTGATGCGTTACTTTCGCATCCTCAAGTGCCGCCGGCTTGCTTACATTCATATCAGTCAATTTGTATCCCCGAGTTTTTAATAATTTTGCTGTACTTATCAATTTCACTTTTCAAAAAGGCATCGACCTGAGCGGGTGAACCGCTTTTGGGGGTTGCTCCCTGCTTCATTAAATTACTCTGGATATCGGCCTGCTGAGAAATATCTACCAGCTTTGTATTCAAGGCTTGAATAATATTGCTTGGAGTGCCAGTAGGCGTTAGTAATGCAAACCAAGTCTCTGATTCAAAATTAGGTAAGCCAGCTTTAGACATGGTTGGAACCTCTGGCAAACTCGCATTACTTTGAAGCCCAGTGATAGCCAGCGCTCGCAAGCCCCCTGATTGAATATGCGGCAAAACAGATAAGGCATTTGCAAACATCATGGTCACTTGTCCTGCCATGAGATCGTTCAGTGCTGGCGCCGACCCTCGATATGGTACGTGCTGAATATCGATATGAGCTTGTGCCTTAAACATTTCAGCAGTCAGCTGTGGTGAGCTACCATTACCCGTTGAGGCATAAGTCAGAAGGCCTGGCTTTGACTTTGCTAGGGCAATCAATTCAGATAATGACTTTGCTGGCACGCTTGGATGAACAACCAACACAAATGGAACCGATGCCATCAATCCAACCGCCTTAAAATCCTTCTCCGTATTAAACGAAAGATTTTTATATAAGCTTTGACTCAATGCAACTGATGAAGGGGCAGCCAACAAGGTATAACCATCTGGAACAGCTCTAGCCGCCTCTGCGGCACCAATATTTCCACCGGCACCTGAGCGATTCTCAATAACAAATTGTTGGCCCATTGCTATAGATAATTTGTTTGCAAATAATCGGGTCACAATATCCACTCCAGCGCCCGGGGGGAAGGGAACAATAATCTTGACCGGCTTAGTTGGATAAGCTTGTGCGATTGCATTGGACCCCATCAAGGGACAGAGCATAAAAAATATCGCCAGCAATCGATAAAGATAAGGCTGTATGAAATGCATTCTTCTAAATCCTCTAAAGCAAAAGACTTTACCCCCAATAGAATACTTTAGGGAAATTTGTCTGGGTTTCATTGAGATTTTTTAGATACCTATTGGGGATAATAAAACCATCCGAAGGTAGTCTTGCGACTGCTTGGCGGAGAGGGAGGGATTCGAACCCTCGGTACCTTTGACAGTACGCCTGATTTCGAGTCAGGTACATTCGACCACTCTGCCACCTCTCCGAACCGAGAAATCATTATAGCCAGCGATAAATAAAGCCATATAGCTAATGTTGACTTAAAAATGGCTGGCTAAAAAGACTTTGCTCCCATAATATAGATATACATCTATGTATATCTATATTAGGATTAACTCATGAATA
>CALQED020000121.1 GCA_943329505.2 Polynucleobacter meluiroseus
GGAATCTTTGGGTGTTTTTGTTGCGCCCCGCAGTAACTGTGTTTCGTTAGCGCAGAATCGTATCGCTGAAAAAAATTTCCTGGCAACCTGGAAGTCGGAAACCAATATTGGGCCAGCCCCCAACTTTGTGATTGAGCATGATGCTGACATTCCACAGGCACCCGCAGAACTCTTTCCCGGGATCTTAAAAACAGCTCGGATGGGTTATGACGGTAAGGGGCAAATGACTGTTCTTGCTGCCGCCGACTTACCTGCGGCTTGGGATGAGCTAGGAAAGGTGCCTTGCGTACTAGAAAAGCGTATGGAGCTAGACTTCGAGGTCTCAGCTCTAGTGGTGCGTGCTTATGATGATGTGGTGGTTGCCTATCCTGTTGCTCAAAACAGTCATCGAGACGGCATCTTGCATACCTCTACAGTACCTGCACCATCGTTAAAACCGATTCAAGAAAAGAAAATTATTGACGCTGCAAAAGCCTTGATTCGAAAGATTGATTACGTAGGCGTAATGTGCGTTGAATTCTTTGTGCTGAAGAATGGCGATATCGTAGCCAATGAAATCGCACCACGCCCTCATAACTCCGGGCACTACACCATGGACGCTTGTGTAAGCAGTCAATTTGAACAACAAGTCAGAGCCATGGCGCGATTACCCCTGGGTGATACTCGTCTGCTAGCGCCTGTATCCATGCTGAATCTTTTAGGGGATCTTTGGTTTGAGAGTAGCCAAGACCAAGCAAGAGAGCCGGCTTGGAATAAAGTACTTGCGCATCCTGATGCTAAGTTGCACCTCTACGGAAAATCAGCCCCACGTATTGGCAGAAAAATGGGACATATTAATTGTTTGGGTGAAGCTTTAAATGAAGCCCGACAAAATTGTGCAGCCGTTGCTACCGAACTAGGCATTGAGCCTTAGAAATGTCTAAAGAGATAGCGGATAGTGCATCACTGCAATCTTCTGTAGTGATTAATGAGGCGGTTCAAACTTTGCGCGATGGTGGTTTGGTGGCTTTTCCAACGGAGACAGTCTATGGCTTGGGTGCAGATGCAAAAAATCCTGAAGCCATCAAAAAAATCTTCTCTATTAAAGGCAGACCTTCTCATCACCCCTTAATTGTTCATATAGCGGCACCAGATAAATTTGATCAGAATCAGATTGATTGGGTACCAATATTGGCCCCATGGGTCAGAGATCTATCTGAAGATGCGCTGAAGTTAATTCATGCTTTTTGGCCCGGCCCGCTAACGCTAGTTTTCAAAAAAGATAAAAGCGTTTTGAGTGAGCTCACCGGTGGTCAGGATACCGTAGCGATTCGTGCACCAGCACATCCAATCGCCCAAGAGCTATTGCGAAAATTTAAAGGCGGTGTCGTTGCCCCTTCAGCCAATCGTTTTGGTAAGGTCTCCCCTACTAGTGCGGCGGATGTTCGCAGTGAGTTTGAGGGTGAATTGGAATTGATGGTATTGGATGGCGGCGATTGTGAAGTGGGTATTGAATCTACCATTATTGATTTATCGAGTGGTGATCATCCAGTCTTACTTCGTCCCGGCTTGATTACTCCCAAAGTAATTTTTGCTAAGACGGGAATTAAGGTGTATCAGCCTAATGAATCCAAGGACAATACTTCAAACGGGAATTTAGCGGATGCTCTACCAAGAGTTTCTGGAAGTCTCAAAGCGCATTACGCACCAACAACCCCATTACGCTTATACGCTCCGGGTCGAGTTTTAGATGCGCTGAGCGAGTTCCCTGATATCAAGTCTCGCGTAGCCGTAGCAGTTTGGGATTCTGAATCCTCCTTGGGTGAAGATGGTCATCCATCCGTTCATTTTGAAGAAGTGGAGGTGCCTAGTGATAGCACAGCATTTGCTAGTCACTTATATCGTGCTTTGCGAGATTTAGATCAGCAGGAATGGGATCTTATTTTGTTTCCAGAGCCACCGATTGGTGAGGAATGGGACGGGGTTAGAGACCGACTTCAGCGTGCCTGTTTCGGTTCAGGGCCATCTTCGAGTAGCCAGGATAGCAATTGATCATGGGCATCTAAGCCTTTCCAGGCATTAGGGTGGTTAATAAAAGAGCTCACTGCATATAGCTTGCCAGATTGACTCAGTACATAACCTGAAATCGCTCGCACATCGGCAAGTGATCCGGTTTTTATTCTAGCCTCAGGCTTTTTCTTTAGGTGTAAAAATTTACGTAATTGGGTCATGAGGCGATTACGCATAGTCCCGTCTGCGCCTGCAATAGGTAGGCTGTTATAAAAAATTTCTCTAGCCGAAAGATTTCGTGCAGTTAGTAAGAGTTGGTTCATTTGCCCAGCAGAAATTGCTTCATTACGTGAAAGTCCAGAGCCATTTTCAATAACTAAGTCTGGAAAATTCAATCCATTTTGTTTCAGCCAGCCCTGAATCACGAGATCACCATTGGTAGTTGTTGCTGGCTTGCCCATTTTTTCTAGCGCCAGGGTAAGTAAGAGTTGGCGCGCCATGACATTGTTGGAGTACTTATTAATGTCTTGGACATCATCAGCCAAAGGAATGCCCTCAAATTGCAGTAGTAGTCTTGCGGCTAATGGTACGGTCATATCTTTGCCGGTAGGGGGTTTTGCCCAAGTGCCCCCTGATTGTTCCCATGCAGCAGCAAAGCCTTGATTTAAGAAGGTGTTAGCATCTAATGCCACCACGTTGTAATTCACGCCTTTACAGCTACTTGGAAATGTTCCTGAGAACTGTGCAGTCAGGAGCTGATTTGTATTGGCTACTATTTCAGGGTCTAAATTAAAACGAATATTACTTTTCCAGTTATCACAAGATCGATCAACTAATTGCATTTGGTTGACTACCTTAAGTTGAGATAATGCTGGTGTATAGCTAATGTCAATAAAGTCAGCGGTACGAGATTTTCCTATTTGGAAAGAGAGTGTTCTGAAGGCATATAGCAATGGATCTGGCGGCACGTTATAGGCTCGCAGAGATTCGCCATCGATTGTGTTGTGCTCCATCACGCTAGGGGCATAGGCACTTCGATCGAAAAAGAGATTGCCATCAATTTTCTGAATACCAAGAGCCTGTAACTCTTTCATGAGTTTGGCTAACTCTTCAGGAATGAGCTTAGGGTCACCGCTACCTTGAAGATAAAGATTCCCCTTTAATGTACCTTGACGAATAACCCCATCGGTAAATATTTTTGTCCGCCAGCGGTACTGTGGCCCAAGAATATCTAAGGCAGCAAGCGTTGTAAGGAGCTTCATTGTAGAGGCGGGGTTCATGGTCTCAGAAGAGCGCCACTCTAAGACGGTTTTAGCGATATTCTTTTCGGGCTTGCCAGATGCAATCTCTGTGACTGCAATGCTCACGGCTTCTAGTGGAATTTGGTTCCGCTCCAAGCTATTTTTAATAGCTACAGGGATAGCAAGTTTCTCAGCTTTTGCAATATTCGATATGAGCAAACTACCTATCCAGGCGATGGCTATAAACAGGCGCACTAGTGGGAGAATGGCGTGGTTCATTTCCCATAGAATAAACCTACAAAGCTAGAGTGCAAAGTTTCAAAGTATAAAGTTTAGGAATACTTTGTTTGGTAGCGCTCTATGATTTGGTTCTGTTCCTCTAAAAGGATTTTAAAAGATGCGAGCTTGCTAGCAAAATCCTGCCCTTTTTCTAAGGATTCGCAGGATTGAATAAATTGCCTAGCACTAAGCAGTTGGGCGCCACCTTTTACCTTATGAATCAGACTTGATAGGGTGGCTTCGGTGATTGACTCATGATCAATCACCAGTAGTATTTCCTCATGCACCTTTTTAATCTCATTCAAAATGATGAGAATATGCTCGGGATTGGTTTTGAGTAGACTAGAGAAGGTATCAAATGTGTATTCCTCGAGGTATAAATCTTGCTCACCCACTTCTCTTGACCGAAAATATCGCGTTAATTCATTTTCAAGGCTCAGCAAACTGAGAGGCTTAATCAGGACCGCATTCATACCGGCAGCCAAAAAATGGTGGCGAGATTCAAGGGCATATATATCAGCCGTTACGCCAATAATGACGAGATCCTTAAAACCTAGCACCCGAATTTTTTTAGCCAATTCGGAACCTTGCATCCCTGGTATCGATTGATCTGTAATTAAAAGATCAAAGTCATGTTCAGTGATCATTTTGAGTGCCGTATTAGCGTTATCACAAACAGTGGCTTGAATGCCCAGCGCCTGCAGCTGTAAAGAGATAATCTGCCTACTTGCAGGGTGATCCTCGACTACTAGGGCAAGTATTGCTTGCCCATTATCTGGATCTGTTTTTGAAGTGAGCTTTCTTGAGGTAGTGTAAGCAGATGCAGAGCGCTGATTTTTTGCTGGAGCAATACTCGTTCGCGGAAATGCTACACAGAAATGAATATTACTGCCAAAGCCAGGGGCGCTCTCGAAGTAAAGCTGGCTATTCATGGAGGTAACGAGGTGATTGGTAATGGTTAGCCCAAGACCTGTGCCATTTTCTTGATCACCTTTCCCGGGCACTTGTTCAAATGCTTGTAATGCGAGCTGAATCTCATCTTCGCCCATACCCACGCCGGTATCAATGACTCGAAATTCAATCAACTGACCCGCATGATCATCAGCTAAAACGCTAATGGAGAAATAAATTGCCCCATGGTTGGTAAATTTAATGGCATTACTAATAAGGTTTTGTAGTATTTGGCGCAGGCGTAATGAATCCATCATTAAGACCTCAGCAATACGTGGATCTTGCGAGGTATGTAGGATTAAGTTTTGTTTATAAGCGACTGCTGAGAATGCAGAATCAATGTCATCAATTAAGGAACGCAAGCAGCATGGCTCTAAATTCAAGGTGAGCTTACCAGCCTCGATCTTAGATAGATCTAATACTTGATTGAGTATTCCTAAAAGAGACTCAGCAGAAGTGTGCGCGCTTTTGAGTAATGATTTCTCATGCGGCGGAAATTGTTGACTATTCAATAGTAGCTCTTGTACTCC
>CALQED020000122.1 GCA_943329505.2 Polynucleobacter meluiroseus
ATTCGACATGCGGAGCCACAAGATATTGTTTTAGTTGCTGGCAAAGGACACGAGACTTCACAAGAGATCAACGGTAAGAAATTTGATTTTTCTGATCAAGAGCACATTCGTCTGGCTGCGGGAGGTCTGGTCTGATGTCGATGATGACACTTGCCCAAGTGAACGCTATGCTGCCTGGAAGTAGGCTCTTGAATATTTCTTCGGAAGCAGCAAAAACACTAACGCTCTCTAGAGTTGGAACAGATAGCCGTCAAATTGACTCGGACGAATTATTTGTTGCCCTAGTTGGCGAGCGATTTGATGCCCATGACTTCTTGGTCGATGTTGCGAAGTCTGGAGCTGGAGCAGCACTGGTGAGTAATGCTGATAAGTGCCCAGCAAATTTACCAGCGATTTGCGTTGCTGACACACGCATTGGTTTAGGAGTCCTAGCGCAAGCTTGGCGCATGCTTCATGACATTCCTTTGGCTTTGGTCACCGGTAGCAACGGGAAGACGACGGTAAAAGAAATGATTGCCTCAATCTTTAAGGCTGTAGTTGGTGATGCTCATACCTTAGTAACAAAAGGCAATCTTAATAATGACATTGGCTTACCGCTGACCTTGTTGAAATTCCGCTCTACAGATCGTCTTGCCGTAGTAGAGTTGGGCATGAATCATCCGGGAGAAACAGCTCAATTAGCAGCGATTGCACAAGCCAATATTGCTCTGATTAATAACGCACAACGTGAGCATCAAGAATTTATGACAACCGTTGTCGCTGTTGCACAAGAGCATGCGGATGTAGTTCGTGCCCTACCAAAAGAGGGCATTGCTGTATTCCCCGCAGATTCTGAGTTCACTGCAGTATGGCGTGAAGCTGCTGGCACAAGAAAGGTCATTGACTTCGCTTTGGTATCAGCTCAGACAAACTCAACTGCTTCAGTTAAAGGTCGATTATTAAATAATGGCCGCGTAGAAGTCATCGCCGAGATTGGATCCGTTGAAATTCAGCTAAATACACTTGGCAGTCATAATGTTCGCAATGCTTTGGCTGCAAGCTCAGTGGCTTTGGCTGCAGGCGTCAGTCTCGAAAAAATTAAGCAAGGCCTTGAGTCTTTCGTGCCTGTTAATGGTCGCATGCAATCTAAAAAGATTGATCCCAATCACACTTTAATTGACGATAGCTACAACGCTAATCCAGATTCGGTAAGGGCAGCTATTGATGCCTTGAAACAGTCTGGCAATATTTCTTGGTTGATCCTAGGCGATATGGGCGAGGTAGGTAATCAAGGCCCTGAGTTTCATCGTGAGGTAGGCGCTTATGCGGCGGAACAAGGAATTGCCAAATTATTTGCTCTTGGTGAGCAATGCCAATTTGCTATTCAAGGTTTTGATCAAGTGAATAAAGCCGCTTCTATATCAAAGGCTATGTATTTCTCCGATATGGATAGCCTGATTGCTCAATTACGCGATGCATTGCATGCGCAGTCAACAGGTAGTAATCAGCATTTAAATATTTTAGTTAAGGGATCACGATTTATGCGCATGGAGCGTGTAGTGCAAGCCTTGTTAGAGGAGGCTAAAACATGCTCTTAATATTGGCGCAATGGTTGCAGGATGATTTTGGGTTCTTCCGAGTCTTTAATTACATTACTTTTAGAGCGGTGATGGCCACCTTGACTGCTTTGTTGATTGGGTTGGCTGCTGGTCCTTGGGTAATTCGCAAGCTGACTGATTTGAAGATGGGGCAAGCTGTGCGCACTGACGGTCCACAAACCCATTTGGTGAAATCAGGCACGCCAACTATGGGTGGTGTGCTGATTCTGATTGGTATTTTTGTCTCTTGCATATTGTGGGCTGATCTCAGTAATCGCTTTATTTGGATTGTGATGATCGTGACCTTTGGATTTGGCGCTGTGGGTTGGGTAGACGACTATCGTAAGGTCGTTCATAAAGATCCTAAAGGTATGGCTTCTAAGGAAAAATTCCTTTGGCAAACCTTGATTGGTTTATTTGCTGCTATTTACTTAGCATTCTCGGTATCTGAGGTGAATAACCTCAAAGTATTGCAATTATTTTATGAGTGGCTAAAGAGTGGTTTTGCTCTAGATCTTCCTGCTAAAACAAACTTGTTATTACCTTTTATTAAAGAGGTCAGTTACCCGCTAGGAATGATGGGTTTCATCATCTTGAGTTACCTAGTCATTGTTGGTAGCAGTAATGCGGTTAATTTAACTGATGGCCTTGATGGTTTGGTGATCATGCCAGTTATTTTAGTGGGCGCAGCATTAGGTGCTTTTGCTTATGTAATGGGAAATGCGATTTACGCTAAATACTTGCTCTTCCCATATATCCCGGGCGCTGGCGAGTTACTAATTTTCTGTGGTGCGATGGGTGGTGCTGGTTTGGCCTTCCTTTGGTACAACGCGCACCCAGCCCAAGTCTTTATGGGCGATGTCGGTGCGCTGGCTTTAGGCGGCGCACTTGGAACTATTGCAGTGATTGTGCGTCAAGAGATTGTGCTGTTCGTCATGGGCGGTATTTTTGTTGCCGAAACACTATCTGTAATGTTGCAGGTGTTTTGGTTCAAGCTTACTAAAAAACATTTTGGCGAGGGCCGTCGTATCTTCCGGATGGCTCCTTTGCATCACCATTTTGAATTAGGTGGTTGGAAAGAAACCCAGGTGGTTGTGCGTTTCTGGATTATTACCATCCTCTTAGTATTAATTGGTTTATCTAGCTTGAAATTACGGTGAACCACAGAGTAAATATGCTGACTTTAGAAAATACCTTCGCCAATCCTACCGCTGTAGCTGATCTTGGCTATACAGCTCCAAATCAATTTTTAATTTTGGGCTTAGGCGAGTCTGGATTTGCTATGGCAAAGTGGTGCTTGCGTAATGGCGCTGCAGTACGCTTGGTCGATACACGCGATCGGTCTCAGTTCTCTGAGCGTCAGTTGGCATGGCTTGCAGAGCTAGAGTTCGCTGGCTTAAAAGATTCCCATTTCGGAGTCCTTAGTGAAGAGCTGCTCACGGATATTGATGTCATTGGTATTAGTCCAGGGCTATCGCCGCTGCAAGAACCTACAGAGTCATTCTTAGTTAAAGCTCGCAAAGCAAGAATAGATGTTTGGAGTGAAATTGAATTCTTTGCTCGTGCTATAGCTGCTATGACGCGTATGGCACTTGCAACACAATCGGGTTATACGTCTTCAGTATTGGCGATTACGGGTACTAATGGCAAAACAACGACAACTGCCTTAACGAGTCAACTCTGTGAGCGTGCCGGTAAGAAAGTAGCCGTTGCAGGCAATATCAGTCCTGCAGCGCTCGATAAGCTCATGATCTGCTTGAATGGCGTAGATCAGCTTGAGGATATGCCAGATATTTGGGTGCTAGAGCTTTCTAGTTTCCAATTGGTATATACCTACTCTTTAAACGCAACTGCTGCAACGGTTTTAAATATTACTCAAGATCATTTGGATTGGCATGGCGATATGTCAGCCTATGCAGAAGCGAAAGCCAAAATATTTGGCTCTGACACGATATGCATCTTGAATCGCGATGACCCAGTTGTGATGGGTCTGCTGAGTGATGAGCAAAAAGCAGATAAGTCTATTGTGACATTTGGCTCAAGTCGTCCTGATGAACAAGGAGCTTTCGGTATTGAGCATGACTTACGTGCTGGCGGTATTGATTGGTTGGTATGGGCTGAAGTGGATGAAGATCTTGAGCCAAAGCCTAAGCGTCGTCGTAAGTCTGCAATGATTGAAGAGAGTGAGCCATTACGTTTAAAGCGTTTGATTCCAGCAGATGCATTACGTATTCGGGGCCGTCATAATGCATTAAATGCTCTCGCTGCTCTTGCATTAGCGCGTGCCGCCAATTTGCCTATGAATGTTTTATTACATGGTTTGCGTGACTATCATGGCGAGCCTCATCGTGTTCAGAGTATTGCAATTGTGAATGACGTTGAGTACGTTGATGACAGTAAAGGTACCAATGTTGGAGCTACAGTTGCCGCTTTAAATGGGCTGGGTAGTAATGAATCTGGCAAACGAATTTGGCTAATTGCGGGTGGGGATGGAAAAGGCCAAGACTTTAATCCATTGCGTGAGCCTGCATTACGGTTTGTTAAAGGCGTTTTCTTGATTGGTAAGGATGGCGCCAGTATTGCTCAAGTTTTGGGAAGCAATATTCCCTGCGTTATCAGTGGCAACTTAGCATCTGCCGTGCAAGCAGCTGCAGCTCAGGCGGTCTCTGGCGATTTGGTTCTGCTCTCACCAGCTTGTGCAAGCCTAGATCAGTTCCGCGATTATCAAGAGCGTGCACAAGTCTTTGCGTCTGAGGTTGAAGAATTAGGAATGCGCTTCGAAGGAGTTCAGGCGTGAACTTAAGAGAGAAACTGTTCCCACAAAACCGACTTGGTTTAGATCGCTTTTGGAATTTTTCCAGAGGGGGGATTGATAATTTCCGCACAGGTTTACGTGATGCGGTATCAGGCGTAGAGCAAACACGTTCACGCATGATGGAATATGACCAGTTATTAGTATGGGCAGTTTTATCGCTCATGCTGATTGGTTTGGTCATGGTGTATTCGGCATCGATCACTTTGGCTGATGGCCCTAAATATGCCAACTACAGCAGCAACTTCTTTTTGATTCGCCATTTGATCTCATTAGCCATTGCTATTGGAGTAGGTATTTCAGTTTTTAATATTCCCACTAAGGTTTGGGATCGTTACTCACCAGTCATTTTTGGTTTTACCGTGCTCTTGCTAGTTTTAGTTTTGATTCCTGGTATTGGCAAGGGTGTCAATGGCGCAAGGCGCTGGATACCACTAGGTGTAATGAATTTTCAGCCTTCCGAGTTGATGAAATTTGCTGCAATCATCTTTGCGGCAAGCTATACAGTACAACGCCAAGAATATTTGCATTCTTTTTCGAAGGGAATGCTGCCAATGGGTATTGCCGTTGC
>CALQED020000123.1 GCA_943329505.2 Polynucleobacter meluiroseus
AAAAAATGGTAGAATTTCAGCTTCAGACGCGGGGTGGAGCAGTCTGGCAGCTCGTCGGGCTCATAACCCGAAGGTCGTAGGTTCAAATCCTGCCCCCGCAACCAAATAAGCAAAAAGGCTTCTTCGTCAATGGACCAGGAAGCCTTTTTTGGTTTTAAGTTATGCCATCAATGCTAAATGCGCTATGAAGGCCGATCTATTCTCCCCCGCCCTCTTGGCTTTTGCATCCAGCCTAGCTAATACTCTTTTAGGTAGGGTGATATTAATCCTCTCTATCTCATCAGATAACAGCGCTGGATCGATCTCAACGATTGCCCATACCGAACCCTTAAATTCTTTTCGCTTTTGAAGTTCGGCTAATGAACTAGGTTTTGGTATCTCTTGGCCCTCATCTAAAGCCACCTCAATCCACAGCTCTATAGCTTCTTTTACTTTTTCAATAGCTTCATCAATTCCGTTATCGGCAGCCGAAAAACAACCTGGCAGATCAGGAACAATAACGCCCCAGGCATCAGACTGACTGCCTGATTCAATTGCGACCGGATACTTCATTTCACTTCTCCTGTTAACCCTGCTTGCTTGAATATTGCTTTTAATAAACCGATTGGCATATCTTTTCTTGGATGGGTAACAACAATGTGCCCCTTTTTTGTAGGGTGCACATACACATGATGTGACCCCCTTACCCCTCGCAAACTCCATCCATCCTGCAATAACCTTTCAATGACTTTTTTACTATGCATTCATCTCCCTGAATTATACACATTTATACACATCATACACACACTGAGCCAACCATTTAAGGCCTATGCCATAACCTATTCGACTCCTCCCTCCAAAAAATCTTCTTCAAACCTGATTTACTTTGATCTCCAAAAAACCAAATCTGAGCACCGGTCTTAGGTGTTTGATAAAAAGGGATCCCCAAGCTTTCATACCGCGCAGTTACCGTAGGATGAGGATGGCCATAACGATTGCGATAGCCATTCTGAGCAAATGCAAAGTCGGGACTTAATCTTGTTAAGAGCTCGGCTGAAGAAGAAGTTTTACTGCCATGGTGTGGTGCCATGAAAATCAATTCTCGCTTGCCTATTCCATTAAGCGCAATTTGATCTAAGCGATTGATGATTGCTGCTTCACCCTGTCTCTCAACATCGCCAGTTAGCCATAAAGAGCTATTTTTATTGCGCACCTCTAAAACACAACTCATCTCATTTGGCTTCATTGGGTATTGATCTTGAAATAGAGTTTCTTCGTGAGGATGCCAAATTAAAAATTCCACATCATCCCAAGTCCAATACTGTCCATAACGACAAGGAATGCTTAGGACTTTTTTAGACTGTAGATTTTTCAATAATGGATTATTTATTGGTAATGAACCCATCATCGAACTAAATGTAATGTGCTTTAGTAGTGATGCAGCGCCTCCAACATGATCACTGTCACTGTGACTAATTACCATACGATCAACTTGATCAATGCCTCTACCTCGTAAATACGGCAAGATAGTGCGCTGGCCTGCATCATCTTTTTTACCTTGAATCGGACCAGTGTCGTAAAGCAGCCTCTTATTCGCAGTCTCAATTAATACTGAAGTGCCTTGCCCGATATCCAAAACCGTAGCCCTAAATTCTCCTGGCTTAAGGGATGCATTGCCCAGATTGATGGCTGGAATAAAAAGTAGTAGTAAAGGCAACAATGCCAATGATCTCAATGGCCAGGTGTGGCGAAGCTCTCCAGGACGAATGGCATAAATAATCCCAATAACTGAGAGTAATAAAAGCCACCACTCTGGTTGGCTTGACCAGGCAACGGCCCACCTCCAATGAGCCATCCACTCGAGTAATAGAGATAGATATTCCATTGATGCGTGTGCAGGCAGCAGGAGCCAGCGCCCGATAAAGTCTGGCAATAATGCCCCAGCAATCGCTAGAGGTGTCACAACATAGCTCACCAAAGGAATTGCGAAGGCATTAGCAAGCGGTGAAACAATGGAAACTTGATAAAACCAATACAAAGTAAAAGGCAGAAGAGCAATCGTTACTACTGCTTGAACTCGACATGCCTCACGAAGTGCTTGAAAGAATCGATTTGACCAATGGATTTCCAACTCTTTTCCGGTGGGTATACCCAATAATCCAGAAGAATCTTTCATAGCAAAAAGAATGGCAGCCACCGCCCCAAACGATAGCCAAAAACCTGGTGTGTAAGGCGCCATCGGATCGATTAACAGAACCAGTGCAAGCGCCCACCACCAGATATCAAAAGATCTTGGATTTCTGCCAGTCCACAGAGCAAAAGCAACAACACCAACCATATACATTGTTCTTTGTGCCGGTATCTGAAAGCCAGCCAACCATGCATAAATAAATGCAGTGCTCAATCCTGAGGCTGCAGCAACTTTAGCGACTGGAATGATGAGAGGCCAAGTACGACGCCTCCAAATATATGTTGCAAAAAAAGACCCCATGCCAGCTAGCATCGTGACGTGTAGACCTGAGATAGAAATAAGATGCCCTATGCCTGTTGCATTAAATACCTGCCAGTCATCTTGCTCAATAGCATTTTGATCACCTACTACCAGTGCAATGATCACACCTGCATAGCGGGCATCGTTCGGAAGGAGTGCTTTAATCTTTTTACGTAATTTCCAACGGGCTAACTCCATACGTAGTTCAAACTCGGTTAGTCCAATATCTTTTGCTTGCAATAACTCACCGGAGCGAACAGATCCACTGGCACCAAAATCTTGATGAAAAGACCAGCGCTCAAAATCAAAGGTATAAGGATTTAAAGAGCCGTAGGGTCTTTTGAGTTTGACTTTGAATTTCCAGCGTTGTCCAGGAATAATGTCTGGTATCTTTTGGTCGTCTCTCCATCCTGGGCTCCAACTGAGATAGATCATTTTGGGATAGACGCTAATTGGCTGTTTGCCAGCAGAAAGATGCTCAAGCTCAAAAGCAAACTTTGCACTCGCTGGGCTACTTTGAGGGAGAGCAATCACCCTACCCTCTGCAATTAAATCTCGACCCTCCAATTCTTCGGCAAGAATATTTTTCAGCCGTTTGTCTGCATAGTGCGCATTCCAAGCAAAGCCAATACTAAATAGCAGGATAAAGATCAAAATATATCGAAGCCATTTACCTCGAGAGCCTAGATATAAAGCTGGCAAACATAACAAGCCCACAAATAAGCTTGCAGGTAGCCATAATGTTGGCACTTGCGGCAAAAAGAAAAGAAATGACCCCCCGGCGATAAACGCCGTCATCGCTAAGCGCAAGGATTTAAGAAACTAGATTAAAGTTTGGATTGCCAGCACAAAGAGCTGCCCAACGCGGTAATACCTGCATAGCATTACGCCAAACTGTAGCGGCAAATTCAGAATCACTCATTCCACGAATTGCAGCTAACTCTTTCGCAATCCGAGCCATAAAGGCTGGCTCATTGAATGCAATCCCCTCCCCCCTTAGCCAGGCTGGTGGAATATCGGGAGAATCTGTTTCGGTAACAATGCTGTCGATCGGCAAGTCTGCCAACAGACGTCGTATTTGTAGCGCTCGTTGATAGGTAGCTGCGCCACCAAAGCCTAACTTAAAGCCTAATTCAATAAATTGTTCAGCCTGCTGAAAGCTACCATTGAACGCATGCGCAATGCCTCCTGGAATTTTGCGACGTCTCAGCGCTTTCAAAATAGCATCTTGCGAACGGCGCACATGCAAAATGACTGGCAAGTGATATTTCTGTGCTAAGTCCAATTGCGCATGAAAAAAATGTTCTTGCTGATGCGGATCTAAACCTTCCACGAAGTAATCTAGCCCAATCTCTCCAATACCCACAAATCTCGGATCAGAAAGTGACTGGATAATGTGTTCTTCCAGGGTAGTAAGATCTTGTTCGAGCGCTTGATTGGTGTATAGAGGATGGATGCCTAGCGTGTAGACCAATCCAGGGATCTCGCTACTATATTGAGAAGCAAGATCTCTTACATGCTGGCAGTCAGTCGCCTTGACTGCGGGCAACAAAATGGCGCGTACATTCTGATCTTTTGCAGCAGCAATGATCTCTGGCAATATGCTTAAGAACTCTGGTGCATCTAAATGGCAGTGAGTGTCAATCCACATGGGCTACCTAATGCACAAATGACTTTAATACTCCACGCTCTAAATGCAAGATGCGATCACAACGTTTAGCGCGCACTGGATCATGGGTCACAATGACAAATGCTGTGCCTTGATCGCGCGCAATATCTAACATCAAATCGAAGACCACATCAGCAGTCTCGGTATCTAAGTTTCCAGTAGGCTCATCTGCTAATACACAAACAGGACTACCGACTAATGCTCTAGCAACTGCTACCCGTTGACGCTCGCCCCCGGACAACTCTCCTGGAGTATGCAGTTGGCGATTAGCCAAACCAACCGCTTTCAGCATTTGGCTAGCATGCTCCATTGATTCATCATTACTCAATCCACGAATGCGTAATAGCAATGCAACATTCTCTACTGCACTAAACTCATCTAAAAGATGATGGAACTGATAAATAAAGCCCAAGCTTTGATTGCGTAAGCGGTCTAATTTAGAGACAGATAATTGATTAATATTGGCGCCATCCAATAACACAGAGCCAGCACTTGGGGTATCTAAGCCGCCTAATAAATGCAGCAAAGTGCTTTTACCAGAGCCAGATGAGCCCACAATCGCAACCTTCTCAGAGGGTGCTACCTCTAAATCAACCGATTTCAGGACTTCTACAGCTGTAGCGCCCTGACCATAAGTCTTGGCTAGGCCTTTAGCAATCAACACATTCTTCATGTCCTTACTCATATCTAAGGGCCTCCGCAGGCTGGACCTTCGCAGCGCGACGACTTGGATATAAGGTGGCCAATACAGACAAGCCAAAAGCCATTAAACCTACCGTGACTACATCACCTAAACGCACGTCTGATGGCA
>CALQED020000124.1 GCA_943329505.2 Polynucleobacter meluiroseus
AAGCCAATGTCATATAAGACCTTAGATCCAGAAATTCCTAGGTCAGCAATCATGCCCCCAAAGTTTGGTTTGGCTGAAAGCATATAAGGCTTTTCAAGCGCCCTATAGAGATCCCGACATTGGGCAGAAAATTGTAGAAACCGTTTTGCTTCTGCAGGGGAAGAAAACTCTGCAATCGCTTGAGCTGACTGCTCTGTATCTGAAAATAAATCTAATCTCTCATCTTTACTCCACGCGTGTCTCGCGAGGATATTGAGTTTTTCCAGCTTTAATTCTGACTCTAAAGAGGTGCCTGCTTTTTCAAAGAGGGCATCAAAGACCCAGCGCATCGTAAAGACTGTGGGACCAGAATCAACGGGCGCCGGCGCTAGAGGATTATCAGAGCAATTAATTTGTCGAATCTTGCCGCCAACTTGAGCTTCTTTTTCAGCCAGAATGACTTCAACCCCAGAGGAGGCGAGATCGAGTGCGCAAGTAAGTCCACCAATGCCGCCACCAATAATAATGACAGGAGCTTTAACCAAGAGTGCGGCCTTTCCAGCTACCTTGCGCATCAAAGGGTAGGTAGCGAGAGAACATCGATTCAGAAAAATAATGACCGCTTAAGGAGGCGCTAATAGCGCGCTGGTGGGCTCCTTGCCTTGCATATTGATCCATTGCTGCCTGAGATTCCCAGATCGTAAAGGTGGCTTGGCGAAAAAAAGGTGCTTCCCCAACACCGGCAGCAATAATGCAGCCCGATGATTGTTGGAGAGATGCTTCTGCTGCCGGTTGCTTACGCCAAAAGGGGAGGCAATACAAAGGTTTAATCGATGCTCGTGTAATGGAAACGATCGGACCTGATGTGGGTGTATCAGTAGTAATTTGTGGAGCAAATCCTGACCACTGACCCTTTAGCGAATACGCTTTCAGTTTTACAGAAAAGAAATCTTTTGCATGCTCTTTGTACCAGCGAATAAGCTTAGAGGATCGGCAAAATGCATCGAGACTAGCACCATCCTGAAAAACACAGAAAAGGGCTTGGTGGGTTCCGCTTGGGTGAATCGAGAACCCCCCGTTTCTTCCTGAGCCCATATGTTTGTAGAACTCAAGACCAGGCGTAGACCAAAGCCATAGCCTAGCAAACATGAGCCTTAAAATACCACTGATTTTTGCTGATGACTGGATATCTACAAGAACCATCAATGCAACTTGACTACTCATTGCTGACTTTCTAATCAATATCCTTATTGAGGTCTACGAGTCCATACTTTCTGAGTTTGATGTACAGACTTTGTCTAGATAGTCCCAAGATTTCCGAGGCAGAAACACGATTATCTTGAGTCAGGTCTAAGGCAGCTTTGATACAGAGCTGCTCAATTAGGTCAGTTGTTTCAGCGAGGATATCTTTCAAAGGAACTTTTCCAACTAGCATTGACAGCTCTTGGGAGCTGCGCACGAGCTTTTTGTCGATACGTGCGCCCTTATTTTGTCTCGAATCTACTTGGCGAAAGATCATGCCAATACAGGCGCGTGGTTGCGCTACGGATACCGCGGAAATATCGACTAACTTAATACTTCTAGTAGCGTTAGTGATTGAAGAGACGCAAGATTGTGAGCTAGCCTTACCTTTTAAGGATTGCATCATTTGATCAAAATCTGCTGTTTCTGGCCCTAAATAATTTCTGATGTTGGTACCAATCAAGTCTTGTTCGCCCCGAGTAGCGCTTAATTTATTGAAGGCTTTATTCGCCTTCAGAATAATACCCTCTGGGGTGCAAACGACAAAACCATAGGCGTTATTTTCAATAGCCTTAACGGTTAAGGAGTCAGCGTCTAATAGGCTAGATGCTTTGGCTAAATCCAGCGGCTTCAGATTCAGCAGTAAGTAGGGGACCCCGCTGTTTATAAAGGAGGTTGCGCTGATTTGAGTTGCTTCGCCATTGCTCAATAATGTTATTAGGATACTAGGCTCATCTGTATCTTGAACGCCTTGCAGAAAACTCGCAGCCCTGCTTAGCTCCCCGGGAGGGAATAGGGATAGAAGCGATTTTCCAATGCAATTATTTTTAGCAAGAAGTAGTTGCTTAATAGCATTTCTATTCATCTCGACTATCGGGTATGCATCATCTGCTTTAACGATGACGATAGATTCTGTACCAATTTCAAAGATAGATCGAAAACGTTCTTCTAACTGGCTTATTTGTAGATAATTTTGACTAATCTCTTTTTGAGCCGACACTAAATTTTGTTGCAAGCGAGAGACCTCTGTGATGTCTCTGCCAATAACGATAATCTTTTTATTCGAAGATGTTTTGATGGAGGCGCACATCATTGGCAACGCTATATCTCGCTCATTGCCAATCATATTAATTTGTCTAAACTTAGAGATGGTGTCTGAGCTAGCATCGTCTAGCAAGCTCTGCACCTTTTTTCTACTATCAGGTTCTACTACTTCTGCCCATTTTTTCCCAATCAGATCGTCTGAAATTTGTTTGGCTAAATTTTTATTATCAGAGTAGATGCTTTGTATCGATCCTAAGTCATCCAAAACAAAGGAGATATCTGCAGATGCTCGGGCTATCTGACTGAGCTCTTTCCCGCTTAATTCTGCGAAGAGTTGATCTGGATGATGTGAGATGGACATATTAATTTAAGGCAGCTTTTTGGGCTATCAAGTCCGCAACTTTTTTAATGGCCTCTTCAGCTGTGAGCTCGCAAACATCTGCAGAACACTCTTGAATGAGT
The DNA here is from genome assembly GCA_943329505.2 of Polynucleobacter meluiroseus. Taxonomy (GTDB): domain Bacteria; phylum Pseudomonadota; class Gammaproteobacteria; order Burkholderiales; family Burkholderiaceae; genus Polynucleobacter; species Polynucleobacter meluiroseus_E. The sequence goes on from CALQED020000124.1 coordinate 2,728, forward strand.
TCCGGTTTGAAATCGAATAACGGGCCGCCTGCCATTGTCAGTATTCCCTTGTTTTTTGAGGACTTTTTTACTTCATTGAGCAATGTTTCCATAGTACCCCATTGATCCTCACATGAGATAGAAATTGCTAATAAATCATATGCTTGTGAATGAATGCGATCCTTGAGGTCGGCACTGGTTGTTTCAATTTCGACCGTCGTATTCCAGCCGTTCAATTTGAAAAATTCACCCATGATGAGGATGCCTAGGGTGTGCTGTGATCCTGGAGCATTGATCAGTAGAGCATTTCCTTGGAACTGAGAGAGTTTGCCTTGACTCATAAAGGCAGGGCTTAGCTGATGGATCAGATTCTGGGCTCGACCTAGAGCCAAAGTCACCTCTGTAAAGCTGTTTTCATCGGTTTCCCAGAGCTGTTGCAAGCGCCTAGTCGACGCTGGAATCAGATTCATATAGAGCGATACCAGACTGTGGCCCGATTTTTGCATTCGATCTATAAAAGTGAAGCAGTCCGCTATGGGGCCATCTAGCAAAGTCTGGCAAAAATCGATAATTTCTGTCTGTTTTACCTCGATATTGCTACTTTGGCCGTCACCTACGTGCTTGGCTGTTTCAAGCTTATGCCCCATCAGTAAGCGGGGGATGATTTCTGACTCTATTGTTTTATTGAGCCATTGCATCATGTCGGCATTGTCTAATTCGCCTAAGCTAGATTGGAATGTTTTCTTCAGCGAGTCCGACAAAACCAATCTCCTAATGATGCGCTAATCGAGGCAAATTATGGGCACTTTAGTTGACACGGCCATAAAAATGCTGCACCGCAAAAAATAAATTACCTTTTTCCCCAAAAAAGGGGCTATTTGCTAACAAACCTATTTGGCATTCTTTTTGGATAAATTGCCATAGGGAAACTACCAGTAATAGGGTTACCCCGAGGGGTATATTTTGCTAAATACCGTAAACTTTGATTGACACTTTTAGACTTTAAAAGTGCAGTAACGATTGTTTTAATGATGTTTTAGAAAGTTCAGCAGACTGTGCATGGAAAAAACATATAGGCCACTTTACACCCCAGAAGAGAGGGTGAGAAGAGATGCAACTAAATGGACCCTAGTTCAGGGAATTTTGGCGCCTATTCAATTTATTGTTTTCTTAGTCAGTCTCTACCTAGTATTGCGTTTTTTATTTACTGGAGAAGGTGAGAACGCAGCCAATATTTCAGTGGTGGTTAAAACACTCACGCTCTACACCATCATGCTGACTGGATGCATTTGGGAGAAGGTTGTTTTTAACTGCTACTTATTTGCCCCAGCATTCTTTTGGGAAGATGTATTCAGTATGCTGGTATTGCTTTTGCATACTTTGTATTTGGTGGCTCTGGGAACTGGATACTTAGATCAAACCCAACTCATGCTGCTCGCTTTAGCTGCCTATGCAACCTATGTTGTCAATGCTGGCCAATTTATTTGGAAGTTGCGAATGGCGCGTTTGGATGAGGCTAAAAAAAAGTTGGCCACTACCACGCTCAATCCCTCGATGGCAAGCGCTCAAGCAGTGCCGGCGCGAGCTTTAGCTGTGACCTTGACGGGCTTAACTGTGACAGAAGCAGAAGAGTTGCATCGCAACCTGATTCAAGGGACGCAATTTTTTGGATTTACAGCAGCCATAGCCCATCTGTTGGCCTATATCTACTCCCCATGGTTGAAATAATCAAAGGTCACACTTAGCGATGCTTGAAAATTCTTATACTCAAAAACGTACTCAGCTTCAGGAGTATTTCGATCGCACAGCAGTAGATGCTTGGGCAAAGTTAACATCGACAGCCAAAGTAAGCGGTATCAGAGCTAAGGTGCGTGCTGGTCGCGAAGAAATGCGTCACTTGTTGCTGAGTTATTTGCCGAGTGATTTGACGGGGCAGCGCGTTTTGGATGCTGGCTGTGGAACGGGAGTCTTAGCTGCGGATTTAGCAAAGCGGGGGGCTCATGTCGTCGCGATTGACTTATCGCCAACCTTAGTCGATTTAGCCCGCGAGAGAATTGGTCAGGATGTTGGTTCTGGGTCCATTGAGTTTCGCTCTGGCGATATGCTAGATCCTGCTCTAGGCGAGTTTGATCATGTGGTTTGCATGGATTCGATGATCCACTATCACCATTTGGATATTGCCGATGCGATGGCTAAGCTTGCTGCTCGGACCCGAGCCAATATTGCCTTTACCTTTGCCCCCAA
>CALQED020000125.1 GCA_943329505.2 Polynucleobacter meluiroseus
ATCTCAAGCTATGGATATGGCGTCGTAACCAACAGTTAAAACCAAAATCTAATCTAGCTTCAGCTACGGGAATTAAAGGAAATAATATTCGGCAGACTTCAATGGGGTTTATGGGTGGCAGCTTCAATACTCGAGAATTCTTCCATCATCAAACAGATCGAGCCATTAGTAATATTCGAAAAATTATTCTACTCATGGCTTACATAGGCCCAATGATCTTACTGGCCTTTTCGATGAATTCGCCTAGCGTTGCCCAAATAGCATTTGCCTTGTTCATTCATTACATTGGTCTTTTAGCCGAAAGATGGATGTTCTTTGCTGAAGCGAATCACCCTCAAAATTTGTACTATCAGAGAGTGTCATAAAAATCGCCCACTCTATGGATGAATTTGCTGAAAAACTCATTCATGGAAGGGTGCATGTTTCCCCTAAAAGGCTAGGCAATCCCGGTCCTGATGAATTACAAAAAAAACAAATCCTTTTAGCGGCAAACGCTGCGCCAGACCACGGCAGAATGATGCCTTGGCGCTTTATTGAGATCCAACAAACTAGTCGAGATGCCCTGGGGGAAGTCTTTCATCAAGCGCTACTCGATCGCGACCAAAATGCTACACCCATTCAACTTCAAGATGCCCGAGAAAAGGCCTCACGTGGCCCCCTACTGCTGCTGGCGATCGCCAACTACGCCGATGATGCTATCGAGATTAGCAAAGCAGAAAAGTTAGTCTCTTTAGGTTGTGCCATTCAGAATATTTTGCTCAGCGCCTATGCTCTTGGCTTTGGATCAGGGCTATCCAGCGGTAAAGCCCTGCAAAGCATCCGACTCAGAAGTCTATTTAACCTTGCGGATGATGAAGAGCCAATTTGCTTTATCACGATAGGCACAGTTACTAAAAATAAGCCTGGTCGGATTAGGCCTACCCTATCTGCATTCCATTCGATTTTTTAGCAATAAAAAAGCCCGACAGTATCGGGCTTTTTTAATTTCCAGTTCTGATTAAACGTAGTCTTTGTACTTGTCTAAGAAGCGTACTGGCTTAGAAAGTGCATCACGACGGAAGGGGTCACCTAGTTCACGAGTACACATAATCTCTATGACACAAGTTTTGCCTTCTTTCATTTGCATATCAATGGCTTTTTTGAGGGCCGGGCCAACCTGATCAAGCTGGTCAACCACAATTCCCTCTGCGCCCATCGATTGAGCAATGCCCGCAAAGCTTGGGCTTTCTAACTCTCCAGCAACAAAGCGGCGGTTATAGAAATCAACCTGATTCTTTTTCTCAGCGCCCCATTGACGATTATGAAACACCACAGCCGTTACTGGAATGTCATGGCGCACTGCAGTCAGAATCTCCACCATACTCATTGCCCAGGCACCGTCGCCTGCGTAGGCAACAGCAGGACGATCTGGCGCCGCAGTCTTAGCACCAATCATGGTAGGCAGAGCGTAACCGCAATTACCAAAACTCATCGGCGCAAAGAAGCTTCTTGGCCGCTCGAAACGTAAATAGCTATTGGCAACTGAATTAATATTGCCGATATCCGTAGATACCATCACATCTTTGGGCATCGCTTTTTCAAGCTCACGCAGAACCTGACGTGGGTGTAAATAATTGCCACCAGTTGGAGTCTGTTCTTTTTTCTGCTCTTCAATCATATCCAGGCTAAATGGATCGCGCTCATGAGTCCACTCATCCAATTCTTTTTCCCATGCAGCCTTTTCAGCAGCAATCGTTTTTGCTCGCTCAGCCTTCGTAGCATCACACGCTAATGTCTTACCAGCCAAACGCTTAGTCAACGCCACAGCAGCCTCTTTAGCATCGCCACAGATACCTACTGAAATTTTCTTAACCAGGCCCAACATCTTGTTATCGGCATCGATCTGAATAATCTTGGCATTTTTTGGCCAGTAATCCATACCATGCTGTGGCAAGGTACCAAATGGGCCAAGGCGAGATCCCAATGCAACAACCACATCGGCCTGAGAAATCAATTTCATCGCAGCCTTTGAGCCTTGATAGCCTAGAGGCCCACACCATAATGGATGGCTTGCTGGGAAAGAGTCGTTATGTAGGTAGCTATTGACTACTGGGGCGCCTAGGCGCTCAGCAAAAGCCTTGCATTCTTCTACACCATCAGCCATCACTACCCCGCCGCCAGAAATAATGACCGGGAATTTTGCATTTGCTAATAACTCAGCAGCTTCATCCAAACTTTTTTCACCGCCTGGACCACGATCAAGGCGATTGGGTTGTGGAATCTCCACTTCAATTTCACCGTAAAAATAATCGTGCGGTATATTTAATTGAGTGGGGCCCATTTCGGACATCGCACGATCAAAACAGCGGCCAGTATATTCAGCCATGCGCTTAGGATTGTTGACGTGGCCTTGATATTTAGTGAACTCCTCAAACATCGGCAATTGGTTCGCTTCTTGAAAGCCGCCCAAGCCCATGCCCATGGTTCCAGTCTCTGGAGTCACAATGACAACTGGACTATGCGCCCAATAAGCAGCTGCAATCGCAGTGACACAGTTACTAATGCCGGGACCATTTTGGCCAATGACCACACCATGACGACCGCTAACTCGTGAGTAACCATCAGCCATATGTGCTGCACCTTGCTCATGCACAACGGGTATTAAACGAATCCCAGCAGGAGCAAAAATGTCCATTGCATCCATAAAGGCGGAGCCCATAATGCCAAAGATATCCTTCACCTTATTAGCGGCCATTGTTTCTACAAAAGCCTCTGAGGGACTCATTTTTTGTGGGCCAGCAGACAAATTCGCACCAGTCTTAGACATTTAGCTCTCCTAGTTATTCAATTAAACGGAACATTTTGTTCTACAATAATAATATTAATCGTGTATTTTCAGTGGTGTCAAGCATATAAACCCCAATATGGAATATATTTGGCAACGCATTAAGACTTTTTAAGGAAACGTCATGGCAGCAACCCCCTCATCGATTGATTTATTAGGTTTTAGGCCAGATAAGGTGGTTTCCCTCCATTCCGCCTTTCCAGAATGCAAAGGATTTGCCGATTTTCAAATTCCAGCATTTAGCCAAAAAACCGACTTAGTACCCTCAGTTGACCCTAGCTACCAACTCAATCCACAAGCAAGTGTGGCGATCCTTGCTGGTTTTGCTTACAACCGCAGAGTCATGCTTCAAGGTATGCATGGCACTGGAAAATCAACTCACCTAGAACAAATTGCTGCACGCTTAAATTGGCCCTGCTTACGCATTAATCTGGACGGGCAAATCACCCGCATGGATTTGCTCGGAAAGGAAATTATTACACTTGAAGATGGCAAACAAGTGACCCAGTTCCAAGAAGGATTAATTCCCTGGAGCTTGCAACGCTCAATTGCGCTGATACTAGATGAATATGATGCCGGTCAAGCGGACGTCATGTTTGTGATTCAGCGCATGCTTGAGCGAGAAGGACGCCTCACCCTCCTAGACCAGAATAAAGTGATTGAACCAAACCCAGCATTTCGGATTTTTGCAACTAGTAATACCGTCGGCTTAGGCAACTGGAACGGGCTGTACCAAGGAACTCAATTACTGAACCATGGACAAATAGATCGCTGGGACATTGTTGCCGCTCTCAATTATCTAGAGCCTGCCGAAGAGGAAAAAATATTAATCGCAAAGGTTCCAGAACTTGCTGCAGACACTGCCAAGCAAATGATTGCCCTTGCCAATCTGACAAGAAAAGGATTCGAGGCTGGTGACGTTTCTACCTTGATGTCCACCAGAACCTTGATTACTTGGGGAGAAAATTGGCGTATCTTCAAAGACTTGCAACTAGGATTTACTTTAGCGTTTTTAAATAAGTGTGCCTCAGAAGAAAAAGCCTTGGTTGCTGAATACTATCAGCGTTGCTTTGCCACTGAGTTGCTCATCAATAAAAACTAAATTTTCTTTGCTCATCTATTTTGCAAACTGAATCCCACCATGAAGTAGAGATACAGAATCAATATGGCGCTCTCATTCGCTCGCTATCGGGCGATACGGATCTTCAAATTCGGGATTGGCAACTATTCCATAAAAGCCTTGCGCTAAATGCCTTAGCTCCACATCTCAACTTAAACTCTTTACAAGCTTCGTGGGCCCACCCACGAGGGGTGCTAGACGGCATTGCCTTGCGCCTGCGCTATTCAAATTATGAGCTGCATCTTGCCCACTCCCCTAGCGGTTTAGTGGAATCATTTGTATTTGAGGTTCTTGAACAGATCCGCGTTGAAAGCACCTGTCCAACTGAACTGAAGGGTAGCAAACAGAATATTGAAAAACAATTTATTGCCTGGATGCAAGAATTTATGGCCAAGGGTGGCGTGGAAGGTAGCATCGGTCTTTTATTGCTTTCTCTTTTCGCTATCGTTTGGGTCAAACTAAACCAGCGCCCTATTCCAGAGTTGATGCAAGACGTAGTAGAGGCCACTCGAGCTGGACTTGCAGAGGGGATTGGACCTTATATAGTCGAGCTTAAAGAGAGTCAATTTGACCAAGCTAGTTATGCAAAGACTGCCCTTAATATAGCTCGACTGATAGCGAATTTAATCGATAACGAATATCAGAACGTTCCCAGCATTCGAACAAAGCAGAAAAATATTAACAACACATTCTTAAAGATTGAATGGACTCAGCCCCCAAGCCTTGATTCTCAGTCCGATAAGCCGCAACATCATTCCGCACAAGCCTCTAGGCAAGTCCTTGAGCGCTTATTGGAGCAATACAAAGTATTTAACGCTGACTACGATATTGAGCTTGAGGCTAAAAAAAGTATTCGACCAGCTCAGCTTGCAATTTATCAGGATGAGCTGAGTCAGGCAATTACAAAACTGAATACCCCCTGGGGGAAATTAACACGGCTGTATCAAAATATTTTTATTACACAAACTCAAAAAAGATGGATAACTACTGAGACCGAGG
>CALQED020000126.1 GCA_943329505.2 Polynucleobacter meluiroseus
ACTCTTCGCCAAAACCTAGGCGATCAGCAAATGCTTGCATGATCACATGGTCAGGCATCGATTCAAAGAGAGGATCAATGACTTTTTCACGCCACTGTAGTGAGCGATTGGATGCTGTAGCAGTTCCACAAGTCTCAAACTGAGTTGCTGCAGGCAGCAAATAAACATTGCGATTCTTGTTAATACTACTACCCTCTGCAGCTGGCATTGCAGCCATTGCAGCGGTAGCACTTGGATAAGGATCGACCACAACTAGTAGGTCCAATTTATCCATCGCATGCTTCATATCAAGACCACGCGTTTGCGAGTTCGGTGCATGACCCCAGAAGAACAAACCTTTAACGTTAGTCTGCTGATCAATCATGTCATTCTTCTCAAGAACGGCGTCAACCCAGCGAGATACAGTAGTACCAGACTTCTCCATCATGTCTGGCGCGTAGCGACCTTTAATCCATTCATAGTCGACACCCCACACTGTTGCGAAGTGCTTCCATGAACCAGCAGCTAAGCCATAGTAACCAGGCAATGAGTCTGGATTAGGGCCTACGTCAGTTGCACCTTGCACGTTATCGTGACCACGGAAAATGTTTGTACCGCCACCAGATTTACCAACGTTACCTAAGGCCAATTGCAAAATACAGGATGCGCGAACCATCGAGTTGCCAATGGTGTGCTGAGTCTGGCCCATACACCACACAACGGTACTTGGGCGATTCTTGGCCAAGGTTTCAGCCACTTTATACATTTGTGCTTCTGGAACACCACAAGCCTCTTCAACGTTTGCAGGAGTCCACTTTTCCATGACTTCTTTGCGGATCTCGTCCATACCGTAAACACGGTCGTTGATGTACTTCTTATCTTCCCAGCCGTTTTTGAAGATGTGATACAGCAGGCCAAACAAGAAAGGAATGTCGGTACCTGAACGAATGCGGACGTACTGATCAGACTTAGCAGCAGTACGGGTATAGCGTGGGTCAACCACGATCACCTTGCAGCCATTTTCTTTAGCGTGCAACAAGCTCAACATTGAAACAGGGTGTGCCTCTGCAGCATTGGAGCCAATATACATGGCCGCTTTAGAGTTCATCATGTCGTTATAGCTATTGGTCATCGCGCCATAGCCCCAGGTGTTTGCTACACCCGCTACTGTGGTTGAGTGACAAATACGAGCTTGATGGTCTGTATTGTTCGTTCCAAAGAAAGAAACCCACTTACGCAGTAAGTAGGCTTGTTCATTGTTGTGCTTTGATGATCCGATAAAGAACATCGCATCAGGAGAGTATTTCTGCCGAATATCCTTCATCTGCGCAGAAATTTCGGTGAGTGCCTGATCCCAAGAAATACGTTGATACTTTCCATCAACTAGCTTCATTGGATAACGTAAGCGATAGTCACCGTGGCCATGCTCACGCAAGGCAGCCCCTTTGGCACAGTAAGAGCCCATATTAATTGGGGAATCAAATACTGAGTCTTGACGAACCCAAACACCATTTTCTACCGTAGCATCAGTAGCACAACCAACGGAACAGTGGGTACAAATGGTTCTTTTGACTTCGATCTTGCCTTTGCCATCGAGCATTGCTTTACTTGGCTCTGCTACCGCCTTTTGCACTAAGCTTAATTGGCTAGCAGCAATACCGGCTCCAACACCAACTCCTGAACGCTTAAGGAAAGTTCGACGATCCATGGTTGGCACCGCTGCCTTTAAGCCGCGCGATAAGCTACCAATGAGATGTGACGCAGAACGACTGCTTTGGGGGGTATTGGATTTACGAGTCAGACTCATATGTTGTCCCTGAGAAAGTTTTTTTATTGAATAACGGTTAAATCAATATCTAGTGATGATGGCTATTTAAAGCATGGTGCTTTCGTAATATTTACGCATGTGTGCAGTAATCGTTGAGCCTTCACCTTTGTCCTTAACCTTGCTACCGATTTCTTGAATCACGGCTTTACCGATAGGGGTTTGAGATGCCACAGCAACTGCACCAACAGCGGCACTAGCGCCAATAAAAAAATTACGGCGCGATGGCTTATTTTCTGTGCTTACAGCAGTCTTATTTTTCGTGCTCATGGCATGCTCCTATTGAGTAATTCTTGATCTAGAGCAAGTGTAATTCGTATTTGCATTTTTGACATATTTATATGCTGATAAGGGTAGTAAGGGAAAACCCTTGATTACTTAACAGGATCAAATCATGTCAAAACTTTGGCCCTCAATCGCTAGGAATTCTCGGGTCAGGACGGCCACTGGATGGTAAAGATGCATCCCTGGAATGACTTCAATGGCATCGCATAAGTCGTCATACCAAGGGCGAATATGCTCATTGAAAAAAACCTTTTGATTTGTAAGGTTAGACACCTCAACATCGTCCCCGGCTATCAGGTAGCGCATGACCTCGCAAAGCGCAGAAATGTGGTCTTCAGTTTCAGTAACCTCTTGGGCAGACTCAAGACCAAACTCCTCCAGCGCTTTGCGGATATTGACTAGCGGCCTCTCATTTAAATGGCCCGCCATATAGAAGGATCCATTCAAAACCACGTTGGGCTTGCCTACGCTAATGAAGTTCAGATCAAATTCCTCATGCCAAGCTTTAGCTGGATTATTTTTAGCCACCTCTACTACATTCATCCACGCTTTGGCCAAAGGCGCCTCATCAGAAGCATCCTGCTGATCTGCAGTTGCAGCAATTTGATTAAGTAGCTCTTGGTCTGGTGGGAGATGAAACAATCGAGCAATCAAACCATAGAGATCAGCCCTGGCTAAATCCTCTGGCAAACCAATATCCCCTACTTCGGTTGATGGGTTCTCTTTTGTGTTCATAGTTCTTTTTTCACCATATCTACCACTCGACAATCGCCACACATCTTGAGTCTATCCATTGCAGCCCCAGCAAAAGCACCATGAGCTCCCAATTTAGTGAGCATCAGATCGACCATCTTCGCAGTGCCGAAGGGCTTGCCACAACTAATGCAATGGAAAGCTTGGGTTTGATTGAGCACTACTTTTTGCTTGCGCTGCTCCACAGTTTGTAAACGTGGAGCCAAGGTCAATGCGTGCTCGGGACAAGTTTGTACGCAGATACCACATTGCACGCACTGCTTCTCAATGAAGGACAGTATTGGCTCATCAGGATTATCGAGGAGTGCGCCCTCAGGACAGCTACTGACGCAAGACATGCATAAAGTGCAAGCATCTGCATTAATCGCAAGACCGCCTAATAAAGAGGTATTTGGCAGAGCAATACCCGTCTCTGGCAATGGTGTTTTTGCTTGCTTTTGTAAATGCTCGAGTGAGACTTCTAGAGTTTCACGCTTCTGATTTGACAAACCATAACTTGCCGGTGTGCATACTGCTTCAAGAGCACCCCGCTGACGGAGAACACCCATGGCTTTAGAGACTGTCTGTAAATCATCGGCAGAATTTGCCATTACTAACTGAATACGCTCCTCAAAACCATAGGCTTTTAAGATGGCATTGGCTAAGTGGGACTGCTCCTCAAGGGCAGCCCGGTAGGCAGGATCTTCATCACCACTCAAGAGCAGGACCACTTCGGCAAAGCCATAAGTTAAAGCGCCGAGCCAAAGATCCAAGCCAGTAGAGGCAATATGCTCTATACCGTAAGGGATTACAAAAGATGGTAGCGCCTCATACTGCTTAGGCATTAGATGAGCATAACGACCTAGACCATCGATCATCTGCGTACCAGCCTTCAGGTTATGCAGGAGCAAACTGGGAGCAAGCGCTAGCTTTAGTTTTTTGGCTTCAAGATTAAACACCGTAGCCAAAGTTTTTAGCTCTTTACCTTGATGAGGCACGCTCGGATAGTTATATCGCATTGCTCCAGATGGACATACGGTAGAACAAGCTCCACAGCCCATGCAAAGATTTGGATTCACTTCGACGCTACCTTGTCCATTCTTAAATATGGAGCCAATAGCACCTGTGGAACAGACATCGATACAAGCATTGCAACCCACTTTACCGTTGCGACCATGAGCACATACTTTTTCGTTATAGACAAAATATTTTGGCTTCTCAAACTCACCAACCATCTCGAGTAGTTGATTCACAACTAAAGCCTGGTCTAACGGATCTTTACCGGGTGCAAAGTAACCTTGCGGAGTTTGACTCATGCGCATTTTGGGGTCAGCACGCAAATCCAAGATTAAGTCAAATTCAGCATTCCGTTTACGCTCGGCCCGATCAAAAGCAATTGCGCCAATACTGGCGCAGGCTGTGACACATTCTCGGTGAGATTTACACTTATCTAAATCAATCTGAAATGAGAGATCAATGGCATTTTCAGGGCAGACAGCAACGCACGCACCACAGCGGGTACACATCTCCGGATCAATTGGATTTTGTAAATCCCAATCTACCGAAAAATGACCTAAATAACCCTCTAGCTTTGTAACGATTCCGCTATAGATCGGATAATTACGAGCCAGAGGTAAATCGCCGGACTCAGTACAGAGAACCGAAACATCTAAGGCGCTACTCATCTTTTCTGCCCAGCTGATCGCTTGCGATCCAGGCCCCACTATTAATAGTCGACCTTGGCTTTCATAATTGACTTCGGGCACAGGTTCAGCTTCAGGCATATCCGCTAAAGCCAGCAGTGCTGCAATTTTTGGTCCCGATTGTTTTGCTTCTTGCGTCCAACCAGCAACTTCACGAATATTGACAAAACGCAGTGGTGCCACCAAGGGCTTTTCAGATTGCTCTGCTATCTCTGTAAAAAGAGCGCCTTCTTGGGTGCAAGCTACTACAAGTGAGTCAGAACCATCAAGGGCTTTTATAAAAGAGCCAACTTCCTGTCTGCAGAGGGAATGATGAACTGGAACGCCAAGCGCCTTGGAATCCAAAGGCATAGTGCCATTACAGTTACAGACTAATTTTTGACTCATTTACAA
>CALQED020000127.1 GCA_943329505.2 Polynucleobacter meluiroseus
AATACGGGTTGCCTCAACGGCGGTGTCAATCGTAGCGTGGCCAGACATCATGACCACTGGCATAGTCAACTGGCCCGTTTTAGACCACTCTTTTAATAAAGTAATGCCATCGGTGTCTGGCATCCAAATATCTAACAATACTAAATCGGGCCGCATCTGTTCGCGAATGGTGCGGGCCTGAACAGCGCTCTCAGCTGCATATACAGTATGGCCCTCATCCGTCAGAATCTCATTGAGAAGCTCACGGATTCCCATCTCGTCATCAACGACCAAAATACTAGCCATACCTAGGCAGCCTCTTTTGCTAAGTTCATAAACAAAATTGATACTTGTGCACCGATCACTTCGTCTCCCTGCATGCGATTCAGTATTTCTATTTTGGCGCCGTGATCATCAATAATTTTTTTGACAACCGCTAAGCCCAATCCTGTGCCTTTGGTCTTAGTTGTTACGTAAGGTTCAAATGCTCTTGCCAATATCTTAGCTGGAAATCCGACTCCACTATCACTTATTGTTAATCGCACAGCATTTTGTATGGTGCTGCCCTGCTCTTCATAAGACACTAATTCCGTCTTTACCTCAACAGGATCAGTTTGATGAACGCCCTCAAGAGTGGCGTCTTGGGCATTTTGGAGCAGATTATGAATAACTTGCCTGAGCTGGGTTGGGTCACCCATGATATCTGGGCAACGTGGGTCAAGCTGCGTTTGTAAAGGGCTGCCATCATATAAGCCCAGTATTTCAGTAGTGAGCGTATTGATTGAAATTGGCTTTAGTTGTGGTGTTGGAGTCTTCGCAAAATCTCTGAAGTCATTCACCATTTCTTTCATTGCCTGCACTTGGCCGATGATCGTCTCAGTACTCCGATTAATCATCTCTTCTTGCTCTGGACTCAGCTTGCCAGCAAGTTTGTGCTGTAAGCGCTCAGCTGAAAGCTGGATTGGAGTAAGCGGGTTTTTAATTTCATGCGCCAAACGCCTTGCAACCTCACTCCAGGCGATCGACCTTTGCGCGCTTACCACGTCTGTGATGTCATCAAAAACCACCATGCGCAGCTCGTCTGTTAACTGCGTTCCCCGCACAAATAAAGTCACGCCTAAGTCATTTTCATACTCACTAGTAGGATGTAATTGAATTTGCTTTTGCCATATAGACGCTGTCTTTTGGGTTCGGCCTGAAGCATCGCTAGCAATAGCAAGCTTCATCGTTGCAAAGCCTTCTTTAATGGCTGCCTCAAATTCAATCAGCGCGGGATTGCCGCTTAAAGGTTTGCCATCTAAGAGCGTTAGGTCTTGCGCAAAAATACGGTCAGCTCCTGGGTTGCTAGAAACGACGTTGTAGTGCCTATCAAAGATACAAACGCCGGCGGTCAAGCTTCCCAGAACTTTTTCTAAAAACGCTTTTGACTCTTGCAGGGATGTGCGGGTATCGGCTAACTGCCTCGTCATCACATTGAATTGGCGCGTCAGCATTCCGAGTTCATCGCCAGTATCTAACTCGGGTTTGGGCGACAAGTCGCCTTGCGCAACCGCCTGGGTTCCTTTTAGCAACATTAGCAATGGTCGAGCCAACTGGCGCCCCAACAGTAAAGCCAAGATCACCGCAACAAATAATGCAAAAAAGAGGGTTAGGGTTAAGGTTCCAACAAACATTTTGCGCAAACCAGTGCGGCCTAGAGACTTCTCTTGATACTCTGTATAGGCAGACTCAACCGCCAAAATATTCTTGGCGAGAGGTGCCGGAATAAAGCGTACTAACTGTAAAAAATATCTATCATCCAAATCTTTACTCGAGTCTGGCCTGGCCTGGCTAGACTTCTTCCGTATGATGGGTACGATTGCCTTGATTCGATAACTGCGCTGCCCCCCGTCGAGCTCGATTTGTTCTACTGAAGACACGCCCTTCTTTTTAAATGCCTCTGCAATGACTTCTGCGGTGGGTGGGGGCAGATACTTTTTAGGCCTCGTTTCGCTAGTGAAAATTAATCCCCCTTGAATACTAAAAAGGCTAATTTCTTGAATGCCAAATTGATTACGAATCTTCATTGCCATGGCTGCAACCTGCTCAGAGCTTGTGCCTGAGGGGGCCAGTACAACTTGTTCGGCAATATAATTTCCCTCCGCCAAAATTTCTTCTTGAGCAACCCGCAAGGTAACACGCCCCAACTCTAGGCCGGAGTTGAGGGCCGACTCAACCTGTACATCAAACCACGTTTCAATGCTGCGAGAAACGAATTGGAGAGAAACTCCGTACAAAATCAAGCCTGGCACAACCCCAACCAATGCAAAAATCATTGCCAGCTTTGCAATTAAACGCGTACCAAAATGACCACGATGCCAGCGCACTGCGATTACTATCACCAAGGTCAGAATGACGATGGTTAAGCAAACACCAATAACAATATTGGCTGCATATAGCCAAATAAAATAACGATCAAAAAATTCGGTATTGGAAGAGGCGATAGATAACAAAACCAATAGTAGCAATGCCAATGCGCCAATAAGGGCAATGGCAGTTGGCAGTATTTTTTTTCGCCAAACTATTGACTCAAAAAAGCTCGGCTTAAGTAATCCTATGGCTTCTCTCATCGTTTAATGACATTCGGTCCATTGGCGGCAAAAGGAATGCGCAACCACTCACTAGAAATATTCCAGTCACGATTATTCAAAGCATTTACCTGAAATGGTTTTGGTAACTTACTCAAATCTAAGGCCATGCGTAAGCTTGCTGTATAGGCTTTGTTAGGGTCAAGCTGGCTGTTATCAATCACGCGCCAACCACCAATACTGCCAACCGCCTGTAATGCCTCGGAGATTGTTTTGGCAGAGAAAGTAAAGCCTTCTGAAGCGATGCGATATTGCTGAGTAAGTGGCTGGTAAGAAAGTCGTGCTTGCCTTTGGGCAAAAAAAGGCTTCTCGTCAAACCAATACCAGCGCGATCGTGTTATTTCAAAATCAGTCTGAAAATATAAAACTACGCCTTTTTGTACCGCATCTTCTAAGCCTGTTGATAACTCAATCTGGAAGCCGGCATTTAATAGCCAGTCGTTATCAACCTTCTCCAACTCAAAGGTCTTGATTTTGATACCTTCAGCACTAACGGTAGCTGAAAAAACGCTCAATACCATTAGGGCAAAAAAGATGAATTGCTTAATTCGTTGGCTCATGGCCCATTTTTCTTAAACAAAGCATAGTAAAAACCATCATTGGTTTCGGTAGGCAAAAGCTGTCCTGGAGCGCCTAATCGTACCGCATTGCTATGCTGCTGGGCAAACCAAGCTGCCTGATCTTCGCCCTCCTCTGGAAACAATGAGCAGGTAACGTATAAGAGCAAGCCCTCTGACTTTAAGAGCTTCCAGGCTTGGGTCAAGATTTCCCGCTGCTTGAGCTGCAAAGACTTGATGTCGGCTTCGCGCCGCAAAAATGGGATATCGGGATGTCGAGAAACAATGCCCGATGCCGAGCAAGGGGCATCTAGCAAAATCTTATCGAAAAGGGTGCCGTCCCACCAAAGCGCTTTGGATGCATCTCCACGGAGAACTTTTACTTTATCCGAATGTAATCGCAAACGATCTAAATTTCCGCCAATTTTTCCAAGCCTCTCACCATCCAACTCCAGCGCGACCATCTGACAATCTGCCAACTCCAATAGATGTGCCGTCTTGCCGCCTGGCGCAGCACAAGCATCTAATACGAGGTCGCCTGGTTGCGGATTTAAAAGGGTTGCCGCTATTTGAGCGCCAGCATCTTGAACAGAAACAGAGCCACTATAAAAACCGGGTAACTCAGATACAGGCACTGGGTTAGTAATCAATAATGCGCTTGGCAAATGAATCCCAGCGATAGACTCAATCGCAGCCGATGCAATGCCAGCCTCACTTAATAAAGATTGGTACTGCACGCGCGAATATTGTTTTTGATTTACACGCAAAATTAGTGGCGCACGTTTTGCCTGAGCAAATAAAATCGATTGCCATACTTTTGGGTAGCTTCGCTTTAAATTTGCCCGCCACCAGGCTGGAGCATACATGGGGATTGGGTCTGCTGGATAGTGCGGCTTATCTTGGGGGGGTTGTAGAGCCAAGCTCACTTTGCGAAGGACAGCATTTACCAGACCCTTGGCATACATTGTCTTGTCATACTCACCGCAAGCCCTTACTGCTTGATCAACAATGGTGTGAGTTGCATAGCCTTTACCTTCAGACCCATCGTGAACAAATAATGCAATTGCAACGCTTAATAAATGATCCACTTCTGGTGGTGGCGTTTTTGGGACGTACTGTTTTATCAACTCATGAGAGCGAACCCATTTGCGCAAAGCATCAAAGCTCAGACTCTGAACGATGGGCCTCTCATGAGCATCTAGCTGCTCCAAAACTTCCGTTAAAGATCTGCCGCTCATCACCTCACTAATTGCTTGTGCGGCAATAGTAAGTGCCTCTGATAGTGGCAAGCTATGGGGAGACTTTTGTTCTAACAACGCAAATTACTCAAAGTCAAAATGGTTCTGCCCTCGTCTGAAAGCATAAGGATTTTTTGGCGGCATCTAAGGTTTGAAAATATATTTTTGCATTCATTCTTTTTCCGCCGGGCTTTTGTATTTCTAGTAACTCAATGACGCCAGAACCACACTGCACATAAACCCCTTCATCACCAAATCCTAGAATCTCGCCTGGTTTAGTTAGCTCGCCATGTCCATCATTGGCAATGCGTGAGTTCCACAACTTAATGGCCAAGTCATCTAAGTAAGCAGTGGCCCCTGGAAAAGGGTTAAACGCCCGAATGCGCGCGTCAATCTGCTGAGCATCTAGATGCCAATTGATCTCGGCCTCGGTCTTTAATATTTTTTCAGCGTACGTAATGCCCGTATTGGCTTGGGGGGCGCGAACT
>CALQED020000128.1 GCA_943329505.2 Polynucleobacter meluiroseus
AATCCATTATTTGTGGCTTAGCCCGTTTTGAGAGCCAGCCATGCATGGTCATTGGTCATCAAAAGGGGCGCGATACTAAAGAACGTGCCCTGCGTAACTTTGGGATGAGTCGTCCTGAGGGTTATCGCAAAGCAATGCGCCTCATGCGACTTGCGGAAAAGTTTGGCATTCCAGTATTCACTTTTGTGGATACTCCAGGCGCATTCCCAGGGATTGATGCAGAAGAGCGTAATCAATCGGAAGCGATTGGCCGCAATCTGTATGTTCAAGCAGAATTAGAAGTGCCTATCATCGCCACGATTATTGGTGAAGGTGGCTCAGGTGGTGCCTTGGCGATTGCGATGGGCGACGCAGTCCTGATGCTGCAGAACTCAACGTATTCTGTGATCTCTCCCGAAGGCTGTGCCTCGATTCTGTGGAAGACCGCTGATAAAGCGCCTGAGGCGGCTGAGCAGTTAGGCCTAACAGCCCAACGCTTAAAAGCGCTGGGCTTGATTGACAAAATTGTGGCTGAACCCATTGGCGGAGCTCACCGTGATTACGACGTCATGATGAGCAATATGCGCAAAGCGCTAGCTGAGTCTCTCAAAACCTTTGATGGGATGCAGACTGATGCATTACTTGAACGTCGCCATGAGCGCCTGATGAGTTATGGCAAGTTCAAGGAAATCACAGCCAAGTCTTAAGCCTGCAAAACGAATCGCGGTTGCCCTCAGTGGTGGCCTAGATTCGGTTGTGCTGCTAGACGCGGTTTGCAAATCGCAAGCCAAGAATAAAAATACTGAAATTTTTGTTTTTCATATTCATCATGGATTACAAAAGCTGGCAGATGATTGGTTAATCTTTTGTGAGAAGCTCGCCAAACACTACCAAGTTCATTTTGATTTTCGCCTGCTCCATCTAAGCACAGAAGAGGGCAATATCGAAGCTAGAGCAAGAGCGGGGCGTTATGAAGCCTTGGCTGATCTTTGTGAGGAGTATGGGATTGAAGATTTGCTATTAGCGCATCATCAGAATGATCAGGCGGAAACCGTTCTATTACAGCTCTTGCGGGGTGCTGGTGTGGCAGGTTTATCAGGTATGCCCACTTATAAAGAGATCCAGTCAGGCAGCAATCTCATTACGTTGTGGCGTCCTTTGCTGGATCAAAGTAGGCTTGAGCTAGAGGCTTATGCTTCAGAACATCAACTCAAATGGATTGAAGATCCGAGCAACCAAGATCGCAAATATCGACGCAATGCGATTCGCAAAGACATCATGCCTAAGCTAGAAAAGATTCAGCCAGAAGCGCTAGCCAATTTAGCGCGTAGTGCCGCTTTACTCGGTGATGCCCAAGGATTGCTAGATCGTTTAGCAAAGCAGGATAGTGAGAGTATTTATACAAACAAAGGTCTCAAGGTAAAGCCGCTACTGAACTTGTGCAATACCGATTTGCCAGCGGCAAATAACGTGCTGCGCTATTGGTTGAAAATGAGTGATCTCGCGATGCCATCGCAGGAGCGTCTTCATGCTTGGTGGCGTGACCTCAAAGTCGTTACAGCAGATGCGCAACTAGAGTGGGCGCATGATGGTCAAACCATTCGGCTGTGGCGGGGGCAATTACAACTTGCACCCAAGAAAGTAGGGCACTGGGTATTTAAAACGATTTCTAGCAAAACAAAAAATCCAGGATTGCCGGCCGACTGGGTCAAAAAGGCTCAGCAAGAAGGGCGTATCACCACCAAAATAAGGTCGGGCTCTGAAAAGCTCCAAACCAAACCCAATAGTCCTCGAAAAACCTTAAAGAACTTATTTCAGGAAGCGGATATTCCGCCATGGCAACGTGATGCACCGCTGCTCTATATCGACAATGAGCTCATTGCCGTTGCAGGCGTAGGCGTAAATTATCCTTACCTTGTGCATTCTGGCCGGCGGGTTTGGCCCGAGTGGCAAGAGAAGGCTTTGTAGGTTTAAAACCCTGTAAAATAAGCCCTTTTTAGACCCTCGGGTAAGCAGTTTCCGCTAATAGATAGTTAAAAAGACGGTTTTTATGGCTCTGATTGTTCATAAATATGGTGGCACCTCAATGGGCTCAGTAGAGCGCATTGCGAATGTTGCTAAACGCGTTGCCAAATGGATGCGTGCTGGCCACCAAGTGGTCGTAGTACCTTCGGCCATGTCCGGCGAAACAAATCGCTTGCTTGGTTTGGCAAAAGAGATTAATCCTGATGCCAATCCTCGTGAGTTAGATCAGATTGCCTCTACCGGTGAACAAGTGAGCTCTGGTCTTTTGGCTTTAGCCTTGATGCGCGAAGGTGTTGATGCGGTGAGTTACGCAGGTTGGCAAGTGACAGTACATACGGATTCTGCTTTTACTAAAGCGCGTATTAAAAGTATTGATGACCAAAAGATTTTGAATGATCTCAATGCAGGTCGTGCAGTAGTCGTTACTGGTTTCCAGGGAGTAGATCCAGAAGGAAACATCACTACCTTAGGTCGTGGCGGCTCTGATACTTCCGCTGTTGCGATGGCAGCTGCGCTGAAAGCAGATGAGTGCCTAATCTATACCGACGTTGATGGCGTATACACAACCGATCCGCGAGTCTGTGAAGATGCACGCCGTTTGGATAAGATTACCTTTGAAGAGATGCTAGAGATGGCAAGTCTAGGATCAAAGGTATTGCAAATTCGTTCAGTTGAGTTTGCCGGTAAGTACAAAGTTAAAACCCGTGTTCTGTCATCGCTGACAGATCCACTGATGCCCTTAGACCAAGAGATGAAGTCGGGCACCTTGATTACATTTGAAGAGGACAGCACTATGGAAGCCGCAGTTATTTCCGGCATCGCCTTTGCGCGTGACGAAGCGAAGATTACCGTTTTAGGAGTTCCTGATCGTCCAGGAATTGCTTATCAGATTCTGGGTCCGATCGCAGATGCAAATATTGATGTGGACATCATTATTCAAAATCAATCTGTAGACGGTAAGACTGACTTCACTTTCACCGTGCCACGTGCTGACTATCAAAAGGCCTTAGACATTTTGAAGGGTAAAGTACAAGCTCACATTGAAGCCAAGGAAATTTCTGGTGATGCCAAGGTTTCCAAAGTTTCTGTAGTGGGTGTTGGCATGCGCTCTCACGTGGGTGTTGCTAGCAAGATGTTCCGCACCTTATCGGAAGAGGGCATCAATATCCTCATGATCTCCACTAGTGAAATCAAGATTTCCGTGGTCATCGATGAAAAATACATGGAATTGGCAGTACGTGCCTTACATAAGGCATTTGAGCTAGACCAGAAGTAGGTCATTAAAAGGGCATCAAACCCCTGCAGAAGCGGTTATCCGTTAAACTGTGGGGCGCAATAGCTGTAAAGAAGCTGTAAAAAAGTAGTAAAAAGTACGGAGACGTGGCCGAGCTGGTCGAAGGCACTCCCCTGCTAAGGGAGCATCGGGGCTAAAACTCTGATCGGAGGTTCGAATCCTCTCGTCTCCGCCAGTACTTTGCAAATAAACCCAGTAAATTCAATGAGTTGCTGGGTTTTTTGTTGTCTAAATTGCATATTAACTAACAAAACCACTACTATTTTTTATAAGTTATGTTGCTTAGCAACAAATATATGTTGCATCACAGCAAAATATCTCATACAATGGTGCATCGCAACAAAATATGTCACCATTAACTCAATAAAGGATTAACCATGTTCCAGAATCAATTAAACGATCAAATCGCTCAAGCTCAAGCTAAAGCAGTTGAAAGCGCTAAACATTTGGCACAAGTTGCTGTTGAAAGTGCGCAAGAATTAGCTGAAATCAACCAAGCTGCTGCTAAAGATGCATTGGCTGCTGCACAAGATGCAAGCTCACAATTGTTGGCGATCAAGGATCCACAACAATTGGCTAAATTAGCCCAGCCTGAAACAGCTCAAGAAGCTGCTAAGTACGCTGCTGCTTACCAAGCTAAGGTAAACAAAATTGTACGTAACGGCAATAAAGAAGTTGCTCAAGTTGTTGATGCTTCTATCGATGATGCACGTGATGACTTAGTTAAGTTTGTTAAAGAAGCTACTAAGACAGCTCCTGCTGGTTCTGAGGCATTTGTATCTGCATTCAAAACTGCATTTGATGCTTCACTCCAACAGTTTGACCAAGTTCGCGCATCTGCAACTGATGCATTTGCAAACTTTGAGAAAAGTGTTGACGCTGCAATGGCTAACTTTCAAGGCCAATACGCTGTAGTTAAGCCTGCTGCAAAAACACGTAAAGCTGCTTAATTCGTTATTCTGCTTTAATAAAAAAACCGCCTTCGGGCGGTTTTTTGTTTTCTACTGCCATCAGCCATTAAGCCAGATGCAGTAACCCTTGCGGGCTTAGTAATTCTTTCCATCCACCGCTTGGAGATAGCCCTTGAGATATTGGGGTGGAACGTATATCACCGTACTGACACCTGCTTTTGAGGAAAGATTTAGCTGAAAACCCTCTTTCATGCGCTCTTTCAGAAATGCGTCTGTCAACTTAATGGATAGCAATTCTTTAAAGGCGCAGCCTCGTGCTTCGCATAGACCGGCTTCTGCAGATATCACTTTAAAAGTACTGACTGGGTTATTGAGTAGGGTCGCAGAATCGTAATTACGCATTTTTGTGAAATAGGCCAGGTGCACCTGAAGCTCATAGGTTTTAGCGCCACCTGAAGATAGCTCGCTGCGAAGATTAAACATCTCATAGGTATTGTCTTCATCCATCGAATTGATTGATGGGCCTACATAAGTTTTTCCACCAGAGGCGTTGGGAGTAGCGATCGTAGATTGATACACATCATTTACCTCCCATGCGCTGACCTTTTTATCATTATTGGCGCAGGCAATAAGACCCAGACTAACTACTAGTAATACAGCGAAACGATA
>CALQED020000129.1 GCA_943329505.2 Polynucleobacter meluiroseus
GGATCATTGCGCCAGTTTTTATGTTTCTCTTAGCTATTAGCTTTGTCCCCAATCAGCCAGAGTATATGTCTGGCTTGATTTTGATTGGTATTGCACCTTGTATTGCCATGGTGATTGTTTGGAACGATATTGCCAAAGGGTCGACTGAGTATGCAGCTGGTTTGGTGGCATTTAATGCTATCTTCCAAGTCCTTTTCTTTAGCCTTTATGCCTATGTCTTCTTGACCGTCTTACCTCCATGGTTCGGATTATCTAGTGCCAATGTGAGCGTCACCATTGGTGAGATTGCTACAACTGTATTGATCTACCTAGGCATTCCTTGTATTGCAGGTCTTCTCACTCGCTTTGTGATGCTCAAATTTGTCTCTAAAGAGTGGTATCACGAGCATTTTGTCCCCAAGATTGGCAAGATCACGCTCATTGCTTTGCTGTTTACGATCGTGGTGATGTTTAGCCTCAAAGGAAAGCTAATTTTAGAATTGCCAGGCGATGTGTTAACGATTGCGATTCCATTGCTGATCTACTTTGCCGTCATGTTTGTCATTACCTTTGTGATTACTAGCAAAATGGGCATTGATTACAAGCGTTGCTGCACTTTGTCTTTTACAGCCTCTAGCAATAACTTCGAATTAGCAATTGCCGTTGCCATTGCTGTATTTGGAATTAACTCTGGGGCTGCATTTGCAGCAGTCATCGGTCCTCTCGTTGAAGTGCCTATCATGATTGGTTTAGTTTCCTTAGCGCTGGCTATTAAAGAGCGCTATTTCAAGGCTTAAGTTCCTCAATCACCTAAAATAGAGCACCAAGCTATGGGGCGCTATGAGTATTCAGGTTAATTCAGAAGGGGTTTCGGCATCGCGGGTATTTTTGCCTGCTGATCAAGCTCATCCAAACCTTCTGCAATTCTTTATTGCTCAGTTTCCGCATATTCAAGCCAGTGAGTGGGAGCAGCGTTTTGACCAAAGCCTTATTCTGGATATAGAAGGCCAGCCACTCTCAGCAAGCGACCCCTATCAACCTAATACGCATCTGATGTATTTCAGGAGATTGGCGCGCGAACCCGAAATTCCTTTTGAAGAGCAGATTTTGTATCAGGATGACCATATTCTGGTGGCAGACAAACCCCATTTCTTGCCAGTCACTCCTAGCGGTCTCTATTTACATCAGACGCTACTGAACCGCTTAAAGAAAAAAACAGGGATTCAAACGCTCAGCCCGATTCATCGTATCGATCGCGATACTGCAGGCTTAGTGATCTTCTCTGTTAATCCTGATGAAAGAGCGCAATATCAAAATCTCTTTCGAGATCGCACAGTGAAAAAGATTTATGAAGCCATTGCACCATGCTCAGATGAGCTCATCAGCCAATTGCCAATGGTTTATCAAAGCAGATTGGAGGAATCAGAACATTTTTTACAAATGGAAGAAGTGGAAGGCGAGCCGAATGCAGACACCTTGATTGAACTCATACAAATCAAGCAGCCTTGGGCTAAATATCGCCTCACACCCGGGAGTGGTAAGAAGCATCAATTGCGCTGCCACCTTAATGTATTAAACGTGCCAATCAAGCATGACCAGATTTATCCTACCCTTACACCATATCAAGAATATGACTTAGATGTTTCAAAGCCTTTGCAGTTGTTGGCGAAGGAAATTTCCTTTCTGGACCCTGTTACCAAGAAACCCAGATCATTTATGAGTCAAAAGACATTAGAGCTCTAGAAACCTCTTCAAAAATTCTTCCTATTTGACTTAAATCAAGCAGATCAGTGATTGATGGACACTTCTAGGAGTATCCTGAAATAGGTAGTTATTGATAACCATAGGAAGAATATGTCATTAAATCATGCAGTCATCTGGATTGACCACAAAGAAGCTCATGTAATGTTTTTGAGCGAAGAGGCTAGCGAAGCAGAAGTGATTAGAAGTAAATCAACCCACTCGCATTTGCATCACAAAGGCGGGGAAGTCGGTAGTGGTAAAGCCGGTTTAGATTCTAAATACCTCCACTCTGTCATTCAGGCCGTGAATGAGTCTAAAGAGATTCTGGTGCTTGGGCCTGGTTCGGCCAAGTTAGAGCTGATTAAGCATGCCCATCATCACGATGCTAAGGTTGCTGAGAAGATTGTTGGCGTAGAAACGGTAGATCACCCGAGCGATAAAGAAATCTTGGCATATGCTCGTAAGTTTTTCTACAAAGTAGATCAAATGCTTTAAGTAAGGATCATATAGATGAGTAAAGATGCTAAAGAATCACTAGGACCCGATGGACTTCCAGGGCATGACTATTTCTTGGATGCAGTCAATCATATTGATGAGGCTGTAGCGAACAATACAATTGCAGCTAGTGCAGCAAAAGGGCTCGTCTTTAGTTTGGTTGAAACATTAGGAGCCATGGTTGGTGACCCCGACCTGCCTAACCATCTCAAGTCTGGTTATATGGGCGCATTAGATCTGGCGGTGGAGTTAGAAGCTAAGCTTGCTAAGCTCAAATAGATAAGACTTCCTGGGCTCAATGCATCAGGGCAACTTCGGTTGCCCTGATGCATTTAAAATGATGGTCAATTGCTATTAAATTGAAGTTCATGACAAATATTCTAAAGAAAAGATTAGCCGTCGCCCCCATGATGGAGTGGACTGACCGTCATTGCCGTTCTTTTCATCGCACACTCACTAAAGAGGCTGTGCTTTATACAGAGATGGTGACTACTGGCGCACTCATGCATGGAGATCTGCCACGTCATTTAGATTATTCGCAAGATCAACATCCCGTAGTTTTACAGTTAGGCGGTTCAGAGCCCTCTGATTTAGCAAAGTCTGCTGAGCTAGCGCAGCAGTGGGACTACGATGAGATTGATCTTAACTGTGGCTGTCCATCGGAGCGAGTACAACGCGGCGCTTTTGGTGCTTGCCTGATGGCTGAGCCCAAGCTCGTTGCTCAATGTGTCAAAGCGATGAAGAGCGCAGTGGATCTGCCGATTTCGGTAAAGCATCGCCTTGGCCTGGACTCAATGGATGCAGCCAGTTCAGAAACAGACTATCAGTTTGCATTGGATTTCATATTGGCAGTGGCTGATGCAGGTGCAAGCCAAGTCACGATTCATGCCCGTAATGCCGTACTCAAAGGCTTATCCCCCAAAGAGAACCGCAGTAAACCTCCGCTACGTTATGAGGTAGCCGCTAAACTCAGATTAGATGCACAAAAGCAATTCCCGAATCTCAAAGTCTTACTCAATGGTGGTCTTGAAACAAATGAGCAAATCGCCGGCCATTGGGATGACTTTGATGGCTTCATGATTGGTAGGGCGGCATATCATTTTCCAGCGATGCTATTAGGCTGGGATGATTTAATGAATACGAATGGTGATGCTGCAGGTTATCTCTTTAGTGAAACCGAATGGCATCGTATTCAGATTGCCTTGGTCAAACAAGTGCAGGCTTGGTTTGATGAATGCCAAGCAAAACAAAAGCCTTTTTATATCGGTGCATTTACAAGACACATTCTAGGATTGGCGCACGGCAGGGCGGGGTCGCGTTATTGGCGTCAACGCCTATCAGATCATCATGCTTTGGCTAAGGTTCAAAGCAAAGCAGCGATTGCCGACTTCTTTTTAGACGCTAGCTTATGTCTTGGTGATTGGGCTGCTTTTGAGCTAGAAACTGCAGAATAAGGCTGTTTTGGCTTGTTTTTGCCCAAAAAGGCTATAATCTTTTCTTCTACAACGGCGGACGTAGCTCAGTTGGTAGAGTCCCAGATTGTGATTCTGGTTGTCGCGGGTTCGAGCCCCGTCGTTCGCCCCACTCAATATCCCCAAGGCTCCCAAATGGAGCTTTTTCTATTACAGTCTCTGGTATGAAAAAGTTCGATTTCTCCACCATTTTGTTTGGCATATTGCTTTCAATTATTGCCCTCTACTTCATGCTCAGATCTGCTCCAAGTCAAAGTTCACCAGTCTTATCTATGTCCAGTGTTCAGATCAACGATCTACTTTGGGATCAAACTGAAATGACTATTGGCGATGTTAAAACTTTTGCCAATGCAACAGCCTTTACCAGTCAAGCAGAAAAAAATGGTGGCGGCCTTTCATATGAAGCAGGCTTTGTACAAAAGAACGGCTGGACTTGGAAAACGCCTTATGGAGTTCCTGCAAGTGATGCAGAGCCAGCGGTGCATCTTAATCAAAAGGAAGCCGAGACGATTTGTCGTTACTACGGCAAACGCTTGCCAACGGATGTGGAATGGGTCAATGCCGCATTCTTAGAACAAAGAACCAATCCTCCTAGTGGATATGTCAAAGGACAGCGTTATCTTTTTCCTGGCGGAAGTACTCCGACAGCATCCCATTGCTTAAATGGTTGTGGGGACTATAAAGGTTTGGCGCCAGCAGGTGCGCTTAATCGTGGTACTGGGCATGTTGCTAGCAAGACGACAAAGCCTGGTGTGAATGGCCTATATGACATGGGCGGTAATGTTTGGGAGTGGACGGCTACCGAGAGAAATGGTGGATACATTACCCGTGGCGCTTCTTGGTGGTATGGTCCAGAAAGACAACAAGAGTCTGATGTGGAATCCAAGCCGGCAAATATTACCGTTGTCTACATCGGCTTTCGATGTGTAAAAGACCGATAAGTGGATATCTGCCTGAAATATTTATTGCACTCGTTTAAGCGCCCTATAGATTGAGTCAACGACATCTCTAATAAAGATAAAGTAATTGGCGCTGCTAAAATTGAAGTACCATGCCTCTTGTTAAGATCCTGGGCTTGATCTGAAAGGAAAGTGCTTCATGACTAATTTCAGTCATGATGTCCTCGCCACCATCGGGTTTGAGGTGGCTAATCCATATCTGTAAATCTGGATGAGAAACC
>CALQED020000130.1 GCA_943329505.2 Polynucleobacter meluiroseus
AGTTCCTGTAACAGTAAATCAACGCGTCAAAAAGGGAGACGTACTCTTCAAAATTGATGCGACTCAATATCAGGCATCGGTCAATGCATTAAAAGCGAAACTCAATTTGGCCAAGATGCGTGTCAAAGAAAATGAAGCCCTGGTAAAAAGTGGCGCAGGTAATCGCTTTGATTTAGAAAAGGCGCAAGCAGATCTTGCAGAGCTTAGTGAACAAATCATCAATTCTGAATACGACCTAAAGCAAACGATTGTCCGAGCTCCCAGCGATGGTACGGTAGTTAATGTGCAATTGCGCCCTGGAGCTTTTGTGGCAGCCTTCCCTTTGGCTTCGGTGATGACCTTTATGGAAGACATGCCACAAATTTATGCGCTCTTTAATCAGAATGAATTACATCAAATTGAAGTGGGTAATGAAGCTGAGTTCTTCATCCCTAGTTATCCTGGCAAGATCCTCAAAGCCAAAGTGGAATCCATCATCCTAGCCGAAGGTCAAGGTCAAATTGGCGTCAGTGGCAATCTACCCACCACTGGTTTGCGAGAAATTCCAGTCAATCGCTTTGCTGTGAAATTACTCATGGATGATCGTCATGCAGAGTTACTACTCCCCGCTGGCGCTGTTGGCGATGGCGCAGTGTATACCGACCATCTTGCTTTCTTGCACATCATTCGTAAGGTGATGCTACGTATTAGCACTAAGTTGAACTACATCATTCCAAAATTACATTAAACATAGAGATGTATAAACCTCGCATGAATGTAGTTCATCAAGTTGCACTCTATTTATTAGGGGCTATGATCTTGAGCGCCTGCTCCATCAGCCCCCTGAAGAATCATCAGGAGCTGGTTGATCAATCACTGCCGAACGCGAGCGTCCCAAAACAATTTCAGGCGGCTAATAGCGGCGGTCAAGACTCTCTCAAGATCGATGATGCCTGGTTAAAGCAATTTAATGACCCCGAACTCAATGCCCTGGTGACAGAGGCGTTAAAAAATAATCCCAGTATTCGCGTCATTGCCGCTCGGAGAACTCAGTCTGAAGCATTAATCAATGCCGCTGGTGGTTCACAGTATCCCGGCATCAATGCCATAGGGAATACTGGCAGTAAAGTAGGTTCTAGTGGAACCGGGCTGACAGGTTTTTATATCGGCGCCAATTGGGAGCTCGATCTATGGGGTCGTGTCCGCACATCAATTGCAGGGGCAGAACAAAATTCTCGGGCAATCAATGCTGATCAAGACGCCGCACGCCTTTCTTTGATCGCTACTGTAGCTAAATCCGTGTGGCTTGCACGTAGCCTGCAAGAGCAAGCTCAGTTAGCCAAAGAAAATGCGGATGCTGCTCAAAAAATCGCAGACTTGACACAAGTGCGAGAAAACATTGGCGCGTCTTCTATCAATGATGTAGCGAGCGCAAAAATTAATGCTTCTCAAGCCCAAGAGTTGGCGCTAAATGCATCCTTAGCCCGCGACCAGTCACTGCGTGCTGTTGAAACGCTGGTGGGTCGTTATCCAAAGGCTGAGCCTTTGAAAACCACAAGATTGCCCGCCCTACCCAAGCCGATTGAGCCAGGCTTACCAGCAGATTTATTGGAGCGTAGACCTGATTTAATTTCTGCTGAGGCGCGTGTCAACAGCGCTTTCTATCTTGCCGATGAGAAACGGCTTGCCAGACTTCCTAAGATTAGTCTGACTGCAGGTTATGGATATATCAACAGCGATATCTTCACACTGGTCAATGGTGCTAGTACCAGTTTTGGTGTTGGTGCCAATGTTGCTCTCCCCTTATTTCAGGGAGGGGCAATTGAAGCGCAGATCGCTTACCAAAATGCAGAGGCGCAAGCAGCACTGGCTAACTATGGAAAGGTGGTCTTAGCGGCATTCAATGATGTAGAGAATGCTTTAAATGGTGAGGCAACCTGGCGTGAGCGCAGCATTCAATTGCAAACCCAACTTCAACAACAAAATCAGCTCATGCAAAGTACCGAATCTGAATTTCAGATTGGCAGAGTAGATCAACGCCAAATTCAGCAACAACGTATTAAAACCAATACTACTGATATCAGTTGGCGGCAAGGCCAAGTTGATGCTCTAGCACAACGCGTTAATCTCTATTTAGCCCTTGGGGGCTCCGCAGATTAAATTCATCAACCTTTATTAATCCATCGCCATGAAAAAAATTCTCTCTCTTACCCTCTTATTGAGCGCACTCTTATTACCAATATATTCGTATGCCCAGTTAGGCTCATTTTTTGGCCCCGCCAAAAGTCCTGCCGAGCAGCGTCAAGATATTCTGACGAAGAATCAAGCGGTTCTCAAACAACTGTACAAAGCACAACCAAATGCGAAAGATTTGATTGAAAAGTCTGCTGGCTATGCAACTTTTAGCAACTTTGGCTTGAAAATACTGATTGCGGGTGGTGGCACTGGTTCGGGAGTCGTGATCAATAAAATCAACCCAAAACCAATCTATATGAATATGGCCGAGGTTCAGGCGGGCTTAGGAGTTGGGATAAAGTCTTTCCAAAATATCTTTATCTTCCAGACTGAAGCCGCGCTCAATAATTTCGTGAACTCTGGTTGGACATTTGGTGGACAAGTGACTGCAGCAGCTAAATACGACAAAGATGGTGCGGCCTACCAAGGTGCCACTGTAGTTGCGCCTGGAGTATTGATGTACCAATTAACCGATTCGGGTTTGGCTGCTGAGATCACTGGTAAAGGCACGAAGTACTATAAAGACAGTACCTTGAATTAGTCATTAGAAAAATGGTCGGGGCGAGAGGATTTGAACCTCCGACCACATGCACCCCATGCATGTACGCTACCAGGCTGCGCTACGCCCCGACAAGTGAAAATTGTATCAGTATCTATTTAGACAGAATGTGCAAAATAACTTGCAATTCGTCGCGCAAGCGAAGTTCTCCACGCGCTTCATCTAAGCGATTTCTAGCACCGCTGATGGTAAAGCCTTCTTCATACAGTAAAGCCCGAATTTTACGAATCAATACTACCTCGTGATGCTGGTAGTAGCGACGATTGCCCCGACGCTTTTGTGGGCTCAACTGTGAGAACTCTTGTTCCCAATAACGTAATACATGAGAACGCACGCCACAAAGGTCTGCTACTTCACCAATCGTGAAGTACCGCTTTGCAGGTATCGGGGGAAGTTGAGAGCTCGGGAGTGCCGAGCTGGCATCAAACTCGGTTTTCTCGAGCATGTGACTCCACTACATCTTTCAGCTTTTGACTTGCATGAAAAGTAACCACACGTCTTGCAGCTATCGGAATCAATTGCCCTGTTTTTGGATTTCGGCCAGGTCGAGCCGATTTATTGCGCAACTGAAAATTGCCAAAGCCAGAAATTTTCACTTCGGTACCAGTTTCCAGTGACTGACCAATGCGATCAAAAAAAGCATCGATCATATCTTTTGCTTCGCGCTTATTTAAGCCGACTTGGTCAAAGAGTGCTTCTGAGAGTTCATTTTTGGTAACGGTATCGGTGGTGATTATTTCGCTCATGAATCGTCTCTGTTATCACTATCTATTTCGAGGGTTCTCTTGATTACTGTAATACTAAACTAGCGCAGGCGGGCAGCGCATTTTTTTTCTACTGCTCCTAATAATGAGGCCATAACCGCATCAATTTGGGGCTCTTGTAAAGTTTCTTGAGGATTTAATAGGGTAATCCTGAATGCCAAGCTCTTTTCATCATCCGCCATGCTATTGGAAGCTGCTTTAGGCTTAAATTCATCAAATAGCTCAATGGCACGGACAAAGTTCTGCTTGCTTGCCATCATGGCATCTAACAATGACTGCGCAGAAATGTCCTGCTTAACCACAATCGCTAAATCTCGCTGCACTGCAGGAAATTTACTTAGCTCTTCGGGAACAGGTAAACCCAGATCACGAATGGGTTCTAAATCCAATTCAAATAACACCGGCGCTTGAGGAAGCTCATACGCCTGTTGTAAACCGGGATGCAGTTCACCAATCCAACCTACTGGTATTTTATTAGTCTGTGTTTTGAGATAAATTTGTGCGGAACGTCCTGGATGCAAAGCAGGATGTTTTGCAGCTTCAGTAACAAAATGCAAAGGATCTAAAACACGTTCTAGATCACCCTTCACATCAAAGAAATCCACTGCCCGAGTAGCGCTTGCCCACTGTTCTGGAACAAAAGAACCATAAGCTAAGCCGCCAATCTTTTGGGGTTGATGAAAACCAGCAACCTTACCATCTGCCTCTTGAACGCTAGAGTCACGCTGAAATACACGACCCGTCTCAAACAAACGAACCCGCCCTGCACCACGATTTAAATTGGCTTTGAGATTGGAGAGTAATCCACCCCAAAGGGTGCTGCGCATTACCCCGTATTGATTAGCGATGGGATTGAGAACCGAAATCACATCTTTTTCACTGGCACCCGTGAGGCGTTGTTCACTTTCAAGATCAGTAAATCCAAAATTGACTGCTTCTTGATAACCTTGCAATGCCAAACGCTGACGCAATAAATGAATGCCCCGCTTTGCTTCTGCTTTAGCACTCATTTTGAGTGAGGCTACTGGTGGTTGATCAGGAATATTTTCAAAGCCGTACATGCGTGCGACTTCTTCAATCAAATCTTCTTCTATTTCAATATCAAAGCGATAGCTAGGTGGTGTGACAATAAAAGTATCACCCTCTTGTTTGAATTCAAAACCAAGGCGCTTGAATACATCAGCAACCACTTCTTGCGTGAGTGGAATGCCAATCACTTTTTCTGCTCTCGCCAAACGCATGTTGACAGCTTTGCGCTCAGGAACATTCAGAACCTGATCATCTACTGGGCCAGCCTGGCCACCACAAATCTCCAGGATGAGCGAA
>CALQED020000131.1 GCA_943329505.2 Polynucleobacter meluiroseus
CACTTCGCAAGTAGATCAAATTCGTATTGCTCGTAATCCCGACTGTCCAGTCTGCAGCCAACCCGCTAAAGCTTTAGGCGAGTAAACGCTCTAATGCTTTTGCTTGAGCCTCTGGCTCATAGGCCTTTAGCACCCTTGGGAAGCGCGCTTTTAACATCCCCACATTAGAATTCAGAATCTCACGCTTGACCAATAATAGCTGGCTAAAATGCATCGAGAAATCTGTCAGGCCCATCGCCAACAATAACTTGGTTAAGCTAGGATCGCCGGCCATCTCACCACACACTGCAATAGGTATATTGGCACGTTTTGCCTGCTGAATAATGCTTGCCAATAAATGCAAGATCGCTGGATGCAAAGGATCATATAAATGGGCAACCGCATGATCTGCACGATCGATTGCCAAGGTGTACTGAATTAAATCATTCGTCCCAATAGATAGGAAATCAAAGTGATTGATAAATAAAGGCAAGACTAAAGCAGCTGCAGGAATTTCAATCATGGCACCGACTTGGATATTCGGATTAAATGATTGCCCACGTTGCAGCAATTGTTGCTTAGCTTTTTCAATTAAACGGAAGGTTTCTTCGATTTCTTTAGCGTGCGCCAACATCGGAATCATAATGCGGGCCTGACCATGAGCAGAGGCTCGTAATATCGCTCTTAGTTGCGCCAAAAAGATTTCTGGCTCGGTTAAAGACCAGCGAATCGCTCGCAAACCTAATGGGGACGTGCCTGTTTGTGATACATCATTGCTGCTAGAACCCAAAGCCTTATCAGCACCAACGTCAATCGTTCTAATGTTGACGGGTAAACCATGCATTAAATCTACCACTCGGCGATATTCTTGATATTGCTGCTCCTCATCTGGTAAAGCTTGCTTGCGATCCATAAATAGGAACTCTGAGCGAAATAAGCCCACGCCTACTGCACCAAGTTTTATCGCTTGAACTGCGTCTTCTGGTAACTCAAGATTCGCAAACAACTCTATATCAACGCGATCTAGGGTTTCGGTTTTGGAATGCTTTAACTGCTGAAGCTTGCGCGCCTCTTTTAATGTCTGAGTTTGTAATTTTCGATACTCGACTAATAATTGCTCATCGGGAGCAACCACCACAATACCCTGCTCGCCATCTAAAATAAGCCAATCACCATGACGAACCATTTCGCTGGCATGACGTACACCTACGACTGCGGGGATCTCCATGCTTCTAGCAACGATGGCAGTATGTGATGTTTTACCCCCAAGGTCAGTAACAAAGCCGGTGAATGCATGCTCTTTGAAGCGTAGCATGTCATGAGGCGCAATATCATGAGCAACAATAATCGATTCCACACCGACATCACTTGAGGGCAAAAAGTCAGAATGATTGAGTGCATCTTTCTGCGCATTTAGCGCCTTAATCACGCGCTCTGCTACCTGACGAATGTCATTCGCACGCTCTTTTAAATAAAGATCTTCGATCTCAGCAAACTGCTCTAAAAGATCATTCAATTCAGTAGTCAAAGCCCAGGCAGCATTCAAGCGCTGAGTACGAATCAACTTCATCGGTTTCTCAGCCAAAGCTGGATCGGCCAAAATCATACCGTGAACATCTAAGAAAGCTGCCATCTCTTGCGGAGCATCCTTAGGCAATCCCAAACGCAATTGATCTAGCTCTAAGCGAACCTGATTAAATGCATCTAATAATTTTTGAGCTTCTGCCTCTTCTTTGCCCGGCTCAACTAAATAATGACTCACCTCTAAGGCTGCGCGCGAAATCAGTACAGCCTTGCCAATGGCAATGCCTTTGGATACTGGAATTCCATGCAGGGCAAAGGTCATACTTACTCGCCCTCTCCAAAGCGGTCATTAATCAAGTCGGTGAGTGCTTTCATGGCCTCATCAGCCTGGTCACCTACGGTTTCTAGAGTCACTGTGCTGCCGATACCTGCCGCCAACATCATGACTCCCATAATGCTCTTAGCGTTGATTTGACGTCCATTGCGTGACAGCAATATTTCACAGGGAAATTGGGCTGCCAATTGAGACAATTTTGCCGATGCTCTGGCATGCAGCCCTAACTTATTAATGATCTCAATTTCGGCAACTGGCATTACGTACTGCTCCTTTTATGCTTGATCAACTTTTGCGCCAAGACGCAATATTCCATGCTGTCCACCAGCTAATGCTTTCTTAGCTAATGCCTCTAATCCTTCGCCGCGATGTGAGATGCAACGCATCAACATGGGTAGATTTAATCCTGCTAAAACAATCACTGGCGCATTCAGTCCGGATAATGGGCCTAGGCTCTCAAGCTTAGATGCCACGTTTGCAGGGGTTGCGCCCATCACATCAGTCAATATCAAAACGCCATTACCAGTATTCACGCCATAAGCGGCTTTCAGTACACGATCAAAACTGACCTTTGTGTCCTCATGTGGCGGTATATCAACCGCTCTTAAGCGTTCTGGCACTGCGCCAAAAGTATGTTCTGCAAAACTCAGCATTGCACTTGCAACAGGAGTATGTGCAACGATTACGATTCCAGCCATGTTATGACAACGTCCTTTCAAGGGCTTTTAACCAAAACTGTGGGACATCAAAATTACTTTGATCGGTTATTTCTACAAAACAAGTTGGGCTAGTGACATTTATCTCTGTCAAATAGCCGCCAATTAAATCTAAGCCAACCAAGAATAAACCGCGTTGATTAAGAATAGGGGCCAGTTTTTCAGCAATTCTTTTCTCATTAGCACTTAAAGGCATTGCAACACCTTTGCCACCTGCGGCCAAGTTGCCACGAATTTCTTTACCTTGAGGAATGCGGGCCAATGCAAAGGGCACCACCTCGCCACCAATTAACAAAACGCGCTTATCCCCATCCGTAATCTCGGGTAAAAAGCGTTGAATCATCAAGGTTCTAGCGCCATTCTCGCCTAATGTCTCAACAATGCTGGCAAGGTTTAGGCCATCAGAGCCCACCCGAAATACACCCATACCGCCCATACCATCGAGCGGTTTAATCACGATATCCTGATGCACTTGATGAAATTGCTCAACTGCGCTGAGCTCACGCGTCACTAAGGTTGGCGGAATCAGATCAGGAAATTCAGTAATGGACAGCTTCTCGGAGTGATCACGAACGGCAGCTGGATCATTAAATACTTTTGCTCCCTGTCTTGTTGCAGCAGATAAAAGCCAGGTTGTATTGAGATACTCAATATCAAAAGGTGGGTCTGTTCTCATCTGCACTGCAGAGAATGCATTGAGCGCTTTTGATTCAATTGCGCCTAACTCAAACCAAGATGAAGCGGTGGGCTTTATCAATAGTGGCTGACAATCAGCAACTACGAGGTCATCTTTCCACAAAATATTACGACTTTGACAGAACCATAAGTGATGACCCGCTTCTTGAGCAACTCGCATCATTGCTAAAGTGGAATCTTTTTTAATCTTGAAAGATTCTAAGGGGTCAGCAATAAATAAAAGATTCATATTCTTCTATTGGGTTATCAGCATTTACGCCGCTTCCATATCTGGATCAGTTCTCTCAAGCTCAAGCGACGCTGCAAGCAATGCTAAACGGGCAACGACGCCATACAGATAAAATCGGTTTGGTGGCGCACTACCGGGCTTGGCACTGAGATCCGGCATGGAGTTTTGCTCGAACGCTAAAGGCACAAAATGCATACCAGGAGCATTTAAGTTTTCATCTGGACCGCGATCGGTATGCACACGATAAAAGCCGCCAATGACATAACGATCAATCATATAAACCACCGGCTCAGCTACTGCCTCATTGACTTTTTCAAAGGTATACACGCCTTCCTGAATGAGTACATCGCTGACCTCTAGGCCTTCTTTTACAACACTCATCTTATTGCGGTCTTTGCGGTTTAAGCCCTTTAGCTGGGCAGGATCATTCACTACCATCACACCCATGCCATAGGTACCAGCATCAGCCTTGACTACAACATAAGGTTTTTCTTTGATGCCATATTCGCGATATTTCTTGGCGGTCTTTTTAAGAACCTGCTCTACTGCGGCCTGAAGCTCATCCTCACCTTTGCGCTCATGAAAGTTCACATTCGAACAACTCGTGAAGTAAGGATTAATCATCCACTGGTCAATATCAACTACTTTGGCAAACTTCTTGGCAACCTCATCATAGGCAGCAAAGTGATTAGACTTACGACGAATGTGCCAACCAGCATGTAAGCCAGGCAGCAAATACTGCTCATGGATATTTTCTAAAATTGGCGGAATCCCAGCAGAGAGATCGTTATTGAGCAATATTGAGCAGGGGTCAAAATTCTTTAGGCCTAAGCGCTGCTTTTTCAAACCCAAACGCGACAAGGGCTCCATCAACAAACGATTACCATCAGGCAATTCAATCCAGGTTGGTTTTTTAATTTCTTCAGAAAAAGTACCTAGGCGCACATTAAGTCCGGCCTGACGCAAAATCGAGGACAGGCGTGCAATATTTTGTAAATAGAAACTATTGCGTGTATGCCGCTCAGGAATTAACAGTAAATTTTTGGCTTCTGGGCAAATTTTCTCAATTGCAGCCATTGCTGCTTGAACAGCCAAAGGCAACATCTGCGGTGAAAGATTATTAAAGCCGCCGGGAAATAAGTTGGTATCTACTGGGGCCAGCTTAAATCCAGAGTTACGCAAATCTACCGAACAATAGAAGGGTGGCGTATGTTCTTGCCACTCAAGCCTGAACCAGCGCTCAATCGTTGGGGTTGCTTCTAGAACCTTTGACTCTAATTCGAGCAAAGGGCCACTAAGGGCAGTGATGAGATGTGGAACCATTCCACCATTGTAAGATTATTAAAAGAAAGACGCGGGATCCTAGGATCCC
>CALQED020000132.1 GCA_943329505.2 Polynucleobacter meluiroseus
CACTGCCCTCTTCCTTCGGAAGTTTGGCAATTTCTTCTTGAATGATATCGGTACAAAGGTCAATACATTCGTCACATATAAATACTGATGGGCCAGCAATAAGCTTTTTGACTTCATGCTGACTCTTGCCACAAAAAGAGCAATACAAGACTTTGTCAGTGGAATTAGTGCTGGTGGTATCGGTCAAGTGTTTGCTCTATCGAAATGGTTAGGTCTTGCGAATTAAGGGCGCTTTTCAATCACTTTGTCGATCAAACCATAATCACGCGCTTGCTCAGCAGACATGAAGTTATCACGATCAGTATCTTTGGCAATGGTTTCAATCGATTGGCCAGTTCGGTCAGACAGGATTTTATTGAGGCGCTCACGCAAATACAAAATCTCACGAGCCTGAATTTCAATATCAGAAGCTTGGCCACGAGCACCACCCAATGGTTGATGAATCATGACGCGTGAGTTCGGCAATGCATAACGCTTATCCTTTTCGCCAGCACATAGCAAAAATGCGCCCATACTAGCTGCCATACCCATGCATAGGGTGCTAACGTGCGGTTTAATAAACTGCATCGTGTCATAAATGGCCAAGCCAGCAGAGACTGAGCCACCAGGTGAATTGATATACAAGGAAATATCTTTGTCTGGATTTTCGCTCTCCAGAAACAAGAGCTGGGCAATCACCAAATTCGCAGTTTGATCATTGACTTCACCAACCAGAAATACAACGCGCTCTCTGAGAAGGCGCGAGTAAATATCATAAGCACGCTCGCCTCTACCTGAGGTCTCAATCACCATCGGAACCAAACCCAATCCTTTAGGTTCTAAATCTTCAGATTGAAAATGGTTCTGGTTCATTTTTGAGGCCCTTTTAAATAAATAAATGACGACTTAGTTTAGCTTGCTTAACTCTTCAAAGCTGATCGCCTTGTCGTTTACCTTAGCTAGAGATGAGAAATGCTTAATCACATTATCTTCTAATACTAGATTTTCGATATCTTTTAGGCGGCTTGGATTGCTATAGAACCAACGCACGACTTCTTTAGGGTCCTCGTAAGTTGCAGCCTGCTCCTCAATTTCAGCTTTGATTTGGTCTGCTGTAGCTGCTAAGTTGTTTTGCTTAACCAAGTCGCTCAAGATCAAACCGAGCCGAACACGCTTTTGCGCTTGCTCAGCAAAAATTTCTGCAGGAATTGGAGCATCTTTAGCGTTTGGAACGCCACGTTGAATCAGGTCTTGACGCGCACCTTCAGCTAAACGTTCTTGCTCTGAAGCAACCAATGACTTAGGAACATCCAGTTCACATAATTCATTGAGTTTGTCCATGACTTCACTCTTTAACAAAGAAGTAATGCGACGGTTGACTTCACGATCTAGATTTTGCTTTACCTCTTCCCGCATTTTTGCAACGCCGCCTTCTGTAACGCCCAAAGATAATGCAAAAGCATCATCGAGTGCAGGTAGGTGCGCCCAGTTAACAGACTTCACAGTGACAGTAAATTCAGCAGTCTTACCAGCGACATCTTTGCCATGGTAATCCTCAGGGAAGCTTAAAGGGAATGATTTACTTTCACCAGTCTTTAAACCCAAAGTTGCTGCTTCAAATTCTGGGAGCATACGACCCTCGCCCAAAACATACTCAAAGTTTTCTGCCTTACCTCCAGCAAACTCAACGCCATCGATCTTGCCAAGAAAGTCAATCACTACTTGATCGCCATTCTGAGCACTTGTATCGGCACCACCGTCGCCGTGTTCACCCGCTTCACCGCGGGGGTGGTAGTGAACCTGCTGTTTACGCAAGACGTCAAGCGCGCGATCAATCTCAGCTTCGCCAATATCAGTGGTGTACTTATTGACTTCAGCTTTGCTGAAATCCCCAATCTTCACTTCAGGCAGCACTTCAAAGAATGCATCAAACACAATCGTATCTGCATCTAATTCACTCTTAGGCTCAAGACGTGGTTGACCTGCTAATTTAATACCCTCTTTTTTACTGAGTTCGTAAAAAAGTTCTGACGCTTTATCAAACTGAAGCTCGAAATCCACTTGCATGCCATATTGTTTTTCAACAATATTCTTAGGCACCTTGCCTGGACGGAAGCCAGCCATTTTCATGGTCTTACCGACTTTAACTAAACGAGCATCGCGCGCTTTTGCCAAATCGGCACGGGCGAATTCCAAAGTCATTTTGCGGTCTAATGAACCTAAATTTTCTATCTGCACAGCCATTCTCGTCTCTTAATTGAAGATCTGGAAATGTGAAGTCCAAGCCAAGTAGCAATCTTGTGGTGCGAGGAGGGGGACTCGAACCCCCACACCATTTCTGGCGTCAGGACCTAAACCTGGTGCGTCTACCAATTTCGCCATCCTCGCGAATATCCGCAAACACTGCCAAGCTTAAACTTCACTCTAAAGACCATAATTCTACAATGCTTAAGGTTTTAGAGGGTCTTTTAGGCCTTATAGAGCAAAGCGACTGCATGAACCGCGATTCCCTCGCCACGTCCTAAATGGCCTAAAGATTCATTGGTTTTTGCTTTGAGGTTCACATGGCTGGGGGTAACAGCCAAATCTGCAGCGATATTTTTGACCATTTCTGGCAAAAACTCGGCCAATTTCGGTTTTTGACAAATGATGGTGGCATCTACGTTACCAACTTGATAACCAGCAGCCTGGACCTTCTGAAGCGCGCTTCTGAGCAAAATCCGACTATCCATATCCTTATATTGAGAATCTGTGTCAGGGAATAACTGCCCAATATCATTCAAACCCGCCGCCCCCAACAAAGCATCCGTTAAAGCGTGCAATAGAGCGTCAGCATCAGAGTGCCCAAGCAAACCTTTATCGTGTGGCACATGAACACCACCTAAAACGAGTTTGCGATCTGAGACCAGCGCATGAACGTCATAACCTTGTCCAATTCGAAATTGAGGGATGTGCATGCTGGTTTGAGTCATATCATGATCTTTTCAAAAAGATTACTTTTGGTGGCTTGTACTTAAAAGTAAGTGCATTAAGTCCCAGTCTGCAGGATGGGTGACTTTGAAATTACGGCTAGCGCCTTCGATCAGAAGCGGCTTCACACCAGCCAACTCCATTGCGCTGGCTTCATCCGTGACATCTGCCTCTTGTCTAATGGCATCTTCTAAAGCAGCATGTAAATCTCGCAGTCCAAACATTTGCGGGGTTTGAGCTTGCCAAAGATGGGTACGAGGAATTGTTTTTTCGGCGTGCGGTAAATTACCAGCCACCATTGAATCGAGATCTGCTTGCTTTAAGGTATCAGCCAGTGGAATGGCAAGTAAGCCTCCAGAGGTAGTTTGATGTACAGAATTGATTAACTTTTCAATCAGCGCGGGAGTAATGCCAGGTCTCGCCGCATCATGGACCAAGACCCAATCTTCAGGATCAATACCTGATTTTAATAATGCGTCCAAGGTATTGCGAACGGTTTCTTGCCTAGTAGGTCCACCTGTCGGCAAAAAATGAATGGGCTTATTACCTCTTGCAAGACGCTTGAGAATATCGTTTTCGATAAAGCCAGGAGCAACCCCAATCCAGATCGACTCAATTTGGGGGGATTGCATAAAAGCTTCGAGCGCATAGGCCAGCATCGGCTTCCCCGCCAATTGCTGAAACTGCTTCGGCAGCTCTCCACCAAGGCGAGATCCTGTTCCTGCGGTTGGCAGGAGAGCATGACATGTCTGGATTGTTTGGTTAGCTAAAGCCATACCTGATTCTATACTGAGCCTAGATGTCTGATGCATTAAATCCAGTACCCCCCATACCCGGTCCACGGGCTGGGCAGCGCTTTACCTTTTCAGGGCTCATTGGCTCTGCAGATGCGGCCCTCCTTGCCCAATCTGCTCTACGCTTTCGCAATGACTTCTCAGTAATGGTGGTTTTCTGTGCTCAAGCCCAGGAAGCCCAAAGACTGGTTGAAGAAATCCCTGCTTTTGCACCGCAACTTAAAGTGCGCCTTCTGCCTGACTGGGAAATCCTTCCCTATGATCATTTTTCCCCGCACCAAGATTTGGTCTCGGAAAGACTGGCAACGCTGTATGAGTTGCTCAATGGCAGCTGCGACATTGTTTTGGTACCGGTTACCACCGCCCTACAACGCTTAGGTCCACCCCAATTTTTATCTGGCCATACTTTTTTCTTTAGGCAAGGCGATAAGCTCAATGAAGCAGCATTGAAGCTGCAACTCCAACAAGCGGGCTATGACCCTGTTAGCGCAGTCATACGCCCCGGTGAATACAGTATTCGCGGTGGCTTGATTGACTTATTCCCCATGGGGTCCAATTTACCCTATCGCCTAGATTTATTTGGTGATGAAATTGAACAAATCAGATCCTTTGATCCTGATACCCAGCGTAGCTTATACCCAGTAAAAGAAGTTCGGCTATTGCCTGGTCATGAATTTCCTTTTAATGATGCAGCGCGGACTGCCTTTAGAAGTCGTTGGCGCGAGGTTTTTGAGGGTGACCCAACCCGTTGCTCTATCTATAAGGATGCAAACCTGGGAATCCCAGGTGCAGGTATCGAATCTTATTTGCCGCTGTTCTTTGCAGAGCAGTCCAATCTATTTGATTACTTTCCTAGATCTGGTGACCCAGTCTGGCTCGTCAATATCGGCTATGCAGAACAAGCCATTAAAGGTTTCTGGAAAGATACTCTGTCACGCTATGAATTTCTGAAGCATGATCTTGACCGACCTATTCTTCACCCTAAAGAATTGTTCCTCGATGTTGATGAATTCTTCTCCGCCTCTAAAACCTACGCGCGTTTAGTTTTAGATAATGAAGCGAATGAGGCGATGCCTTTTTTACCTGTCCCCGATATAGCAG
>CALQED020000133.1 GCA_943329505.2 Polynucleobacter meluiroseus
ACCGCCAATACCGATCACTTGTAATGCAATCTTCATTGTTGCAGTGCCATTGGCAAAGCAACGTACAGGCCGCCCACCAAAATATTCACTCAGAGTTGCTTCAAACTCTGCTACTTTTGGTCCTGAAGTGACCCAGCCAGAACGCAATACCTCTGACACAGCATCAATCGTTTCTTGATTGAAACTGGGTCGTGTGAAGGGAATAAATGCAGGGCTATTGGACATGATTACTTATATTATTTTACTGCGCCACCTTGGATGGGTCAGGATGCTTAACGATCACGCGACGAGAGTCTCGATCTACCTCTTGCATTGGCAGGTTTAAGCCCTGCAGCGCCACATATTGCTCAGGAACCATGATGGCATAGGCGGTTTGGTCTTCCTTCCAGCGGCTGATGAAGGCATCCAGGGTTGGTAGCCAAAGATTGGGCTCTTGATTGACGCCAAATTCCAGTTCATCGGGTGATTCGACCATGATCATGGTTCTGCCTAAATAAAATGGGACCGTATGATCTAGTAGGCGTACAGAATAGAAATTCACTTTTTCTGGAATAGAGGCTTTTACACGGTTCACGAGATCTATTCCTGAGACTGCACGCCCCAAGGTCTCATGACCAGTACCCGCAATCATGGCGCACAAGAAAAAGCCGCAGGCAAAACTCACAATACTTTGTAAGCCATTCCGTTTCGATTGCACGATTGCAAATAAGCTAAAGCCAATAAGTGCAATTAAGGCAGCGATCACCCAATAAGTGTATTGCGCATAGGCTTCAATTTCATCTGGCCTTGCTTGCTTACCAATTTCAGTTAAAAAGAAAAATCCTATGCAACCCAATAATGCAAATCCAAGCGTTTGTAATTTCCACGGCATTCCCAGCGAGTTTGAGTAGCCCAATAAACGATCTAAGCGATGACCGATCAATAAGGCTAATGCTGGAAAAATGGGAATGATGTAGCCCGGTAATTTCGAGCGCGACATACTAAAAAATGCAAAGATCACAACAAACCAGCACACCAGCAACCATCCGCTCGAGAACTCGCGTCTGCGCTCTTGCCAAGCCTGTACTAGCGCTCCAGGAATTTGTAAGACCCAAGGAATGATGCCAATCAATAGCAGTGGTGCGAAGTAATAAATAGGCCCAGTTCTGCTGTGTGCATCTTGCGTAAAGCGTTGCAGGTGTTCATGAATAAAGAAAAATTCTAGGAATTCAGGATTGCGTTGTGCTACTAAGATGAACCAAGGCGCAGTAATGAGTAGGAACACGATGGTGCCACTAAACAAACGTAAGCGAGTCCAGATTTTCCAATCCCAAGTACTAATAGAGTAAGCAACAAACACCATGGCAGGTATGGCTGCGCCAATGACACCTTTTGACAGTGTGGCTAAGGCCATAAAACCCCAACACGCCCA
Organism: Polynucleobacter meluiroseus; assembly: GCA_943329505.2. Lineage (GTDB taxonomy): Bacteria > Pseudomonadota > Gammaproteobacteria > Burkholderiales > Burkholderiaceae > Polynucleobacter > Polynucleobacter meluiroseus_E. The sequence continues at coordinate 1,412 of CALQED020000133.1, forward strand.
CATCCAATTTCGACAACTAGACTTGTTGTGCGAGGTTTGCGCAAGCAAGAGGCTGCATAGGGCCGCCACCAAAAATGCTGATAAGCCCATGTCTAAAGAATTGAAGTGGCCGCTAATCACCCACATTGGGCTGGATGCTAAAACGACTGCCGCTAACCAGCCTGCTCGTGCGTTGTAAATCCGAGTGCCTGTAAAGCCAATGGCGAGAATGGTTAAAAACCCTGTGAGCGCAGTCCAGAGTCTGGCTTGCCAATCGCCAATACCAAAGACTTGAAAGATCGCAGCCGTAGCCCAAACCTGCAGCGGTGGTTTTTCAAAATACTTGTAGCCGTTATAGCGAAGGGTAACCCAATCTCCGGTGACTAACATCTCTCTGGCCATTTCAGCGTAACGACCTTCATCGGATGGAATGAGATGGCGATAGTTGAGAGTGCCAAACCATATCAGGCTATAAATCATGAGCAAGAGCAAAATCTTGCCGGGATGCAGTGTAGAAGACTGCCGAATTTGCCCGAACTGCATTAAGTCGGCTCCACAATCAGGGCTAATAGAACTTGACGTCCCTCGCCCACCAAGATGTTGTAGGTGCGACAGGCTGCTTGAGACCCCATGATCTCAAAGCCGATTTTGGCTTGAATCAGGGTTTTTAGAAGCTCTGGCTTAGGAAAGCGCTGACGGCTACCGGTTCCAATGAGGATTAATTCAGGTTTGAGATTGACCATTTGAGCAAAATGGCTGGCCTCTAGGTCATCAAAGGACTTTACTGGCCACTCTGAAATAGCCCCATCAGAGCTCAATAAGACCGCATTGGCATATGGGACCTGGTTGATCTCAACATAGCCATCACCATAGCCCGTGATCGTATTGGCTCCGGAATGGGGGTCAGATTGAAGCTTCAAGTGGACTCTCTGTCATAATTATGTGGATTATAGCTAGCTGTTTTTTCCAAGATTTCAAGAACTTACCCTTTAATTTATTGTGAAACCCATCCTTAAGTCCAAAAAACTGAATGACGTCTGTTATGACATTCGTGGGCCAGTGCTCGAGCTTGCTCAGCGCATGGAGGAAGAAGGTCACAAAATCATCAAATTAAACATTGGAAATGTAGGCGTTTTCGGTTTTGATCCTCCTGAAGAGATTCAGTTGGACATGATCCGCAATTTGAGTAATGCGTCTGCTTATTCTGATTCCAAGGGCATTTTCGCAGCTCGCAAAGCCATCATGCAGTACTGCCAAGAAAAAGGCATTCAAGGGGTGGCCTTAGATGACGTATACACCGGTAACGGCGTATCTGAACTCATTGTGTTGTCAATGAATGCACTCTTAAATGATGGCGATGAAGTGCTGGTTCCAGCACCTGACTATCCTCTTTGGACTGCGGCAGTCAGTTTGTCCGGTGGCACGCCTGTACATTATCTCTGTGATGAGTCTAAAGATTGGGCGCCAGATTTAGAGGATCTGCGCAAAAAAATTACGCCTCGCACCAAAGCAATTGTGGTCATCAATCCAAACAATCCAACCGGCGCAATCTACTCTAGAGAAGTGTTGCTTGAGATCACAAAAATGGCTCGCGAACATGGTTTGATTTTGTTTGCTGATGAGATTTACGACAAGATGTTGTATGACAGCGAGAAGCATATTTCTTTGGCTTCTCTCTCTAATGATGTTGTCATCATTACCTTTAATGGCTTATCAAAGAATTACCGTTCATGCGGCTATCGCGCAGGCTGGATGGTGGTTTCCGGTGATAAAGAGATGGTGCGTGACTATATTGAAGGTCTCAATATGTTGGCATCGATGCGCTTATGCGCCAATGTTCCTGGTCAGTATGCGATTCAAACAGCATTGGGCGGCTATCAAAGTATTAATGACTTAGTAAATGAAGGTGGTCGCTTAGCAAGACAGCGTGATCTTGCATGGAAGCTCGTTACTGAAATTCCTGGCGTCACTTGTGTCAAACCCAAGTCAGCCTTGTATTTATTTCCCAAGCTCGATCCGGAGATGTATCCGATTAAAGATGATCAACAATTTGTTGCCGATCTTTTAAAGGAAGAAAAAGTATTGTTAGTGCAGGGCTCTGGTTTTAATTGGGGTCAGCCTGATCATTTCCGTGTGGTGTTCTTGCCTCATGAAGATGTACTCAAAGAGGCGATTGGTCGTCTTGCACGTTTTCTGGAACGTTATCGCAATAAACATGGCCGTCAGGCTTCTTCTACTGCAGCAAAGGCATCATGAAACCGATTCAAGTAGGTCTATTAGGTATTGGCACTGTTGGTGGTGGCGTATTCACTGTGCTTGAGCGCAATCAAGATGAGATTACTCGTCGTGCTGGCCGCGGTATTCGTATTCATACGGTCGCTGACCTCAATGTAGATCGTGCCAAAGAGATCGTGAAAGATCGTGCCCAGATTGTCAATGACGCACGTGCGGTGATTAATAATCCTGAAATTGATATCGTAGTTGAGCTCATTGGCGGCTACGGTATCGCTAAAGATTTAGTTTTAGAGGCGATTGCAGCTGGTAAACACGTGGTGACTGCGAATAAAGCCTTGATTGCCGTCCACGGCAATGAGATCTTTAAAGCTGCACATGCTCAAGGTGTCATGGTGGCCTTTGAAGCAGCCGTTGCTGGTGGTATTCCGATTATTAAAGCCTTACGTGAAGGTCTTACAGCCAATCGGATTGAGTGGATTGCCGGCATTATTAATGGCACAACCAATTTCATTCTTTCAGAGATGCGTGACAAAGGTTTGGATTTTGAAACCGTTCTCAAAGAAGCCCAACGCTTAGGTTATGCAGAGGCAGACCCAAGCTTTGATATCGAAGGCGTTGATGCTGCCCATAAAGCTACCATCATGAGCGCGATTGCATTTGGGATTCCAATGCAGTTTGAAAAAGCCCACGTTGAAGGCATTACCAAATTAGCTGCGATTGATATTCGTTATGCCGAGCAATTGGGCTATCGTATTAAGTTGCTGGGCATTGCCAAGAAAACCTCCACTGGGGTTGAGTTGCGCGTACATCCCACTTTAATTCCTTCTAAGCGTTTGATTGCCAACGTCGAAGGCGCGATGAATGCCGTGCAAGTATTTGGTGATGCTGTGGGCACGACGCTCTACTACGGTAAAGGTGCTGGTTCTGAGCCAACGGCATCTGCAGTGATTGCTGACTTAGTCGACATCACACGTTTACTAAGTGCTGATCCTGAGCACCGCGTACCCTATTTGGCTTTCCAGCCGGATGCAGTGCAAAACACGCCTGTATTACCGATTAGCGAGATCACGACTAGTTATTACTTGCGCATGCGTGTCGCCGATCAAGCTGGTGTCTTGGCGGATATTACAAAAATTCTTGCTGCGCATGGTGTATCCATTGATGCGCTCTTACAAAAAGAAGCAGAT
>CALQED020000134.1 GCA_943329505.2 Polynucleobacter meluiroseus
GCAATAACAAGAGCAGCCATTTAAATCACCTTCGCTTCATTTTTAAGTTTTTCAACCAGAGCAGCTACATCAGCAACCATCACACCAGCACTACGCTTGGGTGGCTCTTCTACCTTCAGTGTCTTTAAGCGTGGTGTAACGTCCACACCTAAATCTTCTGGCTTCACAATATCAATCGTCTTCTTCTTAGCCTTCATGATGTTTGGCAAAGTCACGTAGCGTGGCTCATTGAGACGTAGGTCAGTTGTAATCACTGCGGGTAATAACAAAGCAATGGTTTCTAAACCGCCATCGACTTCGCGCGTCACGGTAGCTTTCCCGTCAGCCACTACCACTTTAGAAGCAAAAGTTGCTTGTGGAATATCCATCAAGCTTGCCAACATCTGACCAGTTTGATTGCTGTCATCATCAATTGCTTGCTTACCTAAAATGATGATTTGCGCCTGCTCTTTTTCTGAGAGCGCTTTAAGAATTTTGGCTACTGCCAAAGGTTGTAAATCAGTATCCGTCTCCACCAAAATTGCACGATCTGCGCCAATGGCTAACGCTGTACGTAAAGTTTCTTGGCATTGGGTTATCCCTGCACTTACCACAATGATTTCAGAAACTACGCCAGCCTCTTTGAGTCGTACTGCTTCCTCAACGGCGATTTCGTCAAAGGGATTCATGCTCATTTTGACGTTGGCAATATCAACACCAGAATTATCTGACTTCACTCGAACTTTAACGTTGTAATCAACAACGCGTTTCACTGCAACTAAGATCTTCATCTGACTTTCACAATCCTCAAACTCTACAAAACGCTATTTTTCTAAAAAATCGGGGCTTACTCCGTATTTTACCGCCCCCGCTATCAAACTAGACATCAATAGCTGTGGCAGAGCCAGCCTGCTTACGGAGCTCAAACTTCTGAATTTTTCCAGTAGAGGTCTTTGGTAGCTCACCAAAAACAATGGCTTTGGGTACCTTAAAGCCTGCCAAGTACTTTTTGCAGTGGGTAATGATCTCTGCTGGGGTCACTTCAATGCCAGGCTTAATCTCTAAAAAGGCACAAGGAGTCTCTCCCCACTTTGGGTCTGGCTTTGCTACGACAGCTGCAGCAAGGATGGCGGGATGGCGATAGAGTACGTCCTCTACCTCAATAGAAGAAATATTCTCACCCCCAGAAATAATGATGTCTTTGCTGCGGTCCTTGATCTTCACGTAACCATCGGGATTCTTGACTGCCAAGTCCCCAGAATGAAACCAGCCGCCCTCGAAGGCTTCTTTAGTGGCTTTCTCATTTTTGAGATAGCCCTTCATTGCAATATTGCCCTTGAACATAATTTCGCCCATCGTTTCCCCATCAGCAGGAACTGGCTTCATGGTTTCTGGATTCAGCACATCGATCGCTTGTTGTAGGTGATAGCGCACACCTTGACGCGCATTCAAACGTGCGCGCTCACCGATATCGACATCATTCCATTCGCCTTGTTTTACGCACACTGCAGCTGGACCATAAGTCTCGGTCAAACCATAGACATGCGTTAAATCAAAACCTAACTTCTCCATACCCTCAATAATGGCAGCGGGAGGAGCGGCTCCAGCAATCAGACCCTTAACACCCATAGGTACGCCAGCCTTAAGCTCATCTGGAGCATTCACTAAAAGGTTATGCACAATCGGTGCCGCACAGTAGTGAGTCACACCATACTCTTTCATCGCAGTAAAAATCTGTTGCGCATCTACGCGGCGCAAGCAGACATTAATACCAGCACGAGCAGCAATCGTCCAAGGGAAACACCAACCATTGCAATGGAACATGGGCAAAGTCCATAAGTACACTGGATGTCTATTCATGTCCCAATCAAGAATATTGGAGACGGCATTAATTGCGGCACCGCGATGGTGATATACAACCCCCTTGGGGTTGCCAGTTGTTCCAGAGGTATAGTTCAAGCAGATTGCTTGCCACTCATCTGCAGGTACTTGCCACGCAAATTGAGGGTCTCCAGTTACCAATAGTTGCTCATAAGTCAATTTGCCCAATCGCTCACCAGGCACGTCATACTCTTTTTCTTCAACATCAATAACCAAAAATTCGCGACCACTTTCTTTCTTGGCAATCTCGAGCGCTTTCTTCATCACCGCAGAAAACTCAGGATCCACAATCACTACCTGAGCTTCACCATGATTTAGCATGAAAGCAATCGTTTCTGGATCTAAGCGGGTATTTAATGCATTGAGTACCGCTCCTGCCATCGGAATGCCGAAGTGTGCCTCAACCATTGGTGGCGTATTTGGCAGCATGACAGCAACCGTATCACCAAGGCCAATGCCCTGCTGTTGTAAGGCGCTGGCCAAGCGGCGGCAACGCTCATAAGTCTGCGCCCAAGTTTGACGTAACTTGCCATGAATCACTGCAATCCTCTGAGGATAAACTTCTGCAGATCGCTCTAAGAATAAGAGTGGAGTAATCGGGGTGTAGTTAGCAGGATTACGATCTAGACCTTGCTCATAAATATTGGCCATCTTTTACCTTCAGTAACAGTTTTACTTTAATTTTTTTGACTTTTAAATATCAGCTAATGCTTTGACATGGGCCACTACGCTACGACCCAATGCAGATAAGTTGTAGCCACCTTCTAAGCAACTCACAATCCGATTATTAGCATATTCATGCGCGATCTCTTTCAAGCGCTTCGTAATCCAGACATAATCATCTTCTACTAGACCCATTTGACCCAAGTCATCCTCGCGATGAGCATCAAATCCAGCAGAAATGATGATGAGCTGCGGCTCAAAATTCCGCAGGGCTGGTAGCCATTTTTCTTCAACGATTGAACGCACTACATCTCCTCGCGTTGCTGCAGGCAATGGCACGTTGACCATATTGTCAGCGAGTTCAAGGCCGCTATAGGGATAAAACGGATGCTGAAAGAAGCTACACATTAAGACGCTGGGGTCATTGAAAAATGCAGCTTCAGTACCGTTGCCATGGTGCACATCAAAGTCAATAATCGCTACACGTTCAATACCGTATGTTTCCATAGCGTAACGAGCGGCAATAGCCACATTATCAAATAAGCAAAAGCCCATCGAACGGGTTGGCTCCGCATGATGGCCTGGGGGTCTTACTGCACAAAAGACATTTTCAACCTCACCTTTCATGACAGCATCAACACCTGCAATAGCCGCACCAGCAGCGCGCAAGGAAGCTTGCCAGGTGTGAGGATTCATAATGGTGTCACCGTCGAGCATGGCATAGCCACTAGTGGGGGATTGCTCTTTGACAAAGGCAATATGGTCAGGACTATGGACCAACTCCAGTTGATCCTCGCTCGCTAAAGGGGCCTCTAAGTGCTGCACAAAGCGATCTACTCCACTGCGAAGCATCTGGTCATTGATCGCTTGAATACGCTCAGGGCACTCTGGATGGTGGCTTCCCATCTCATGTTTGAGAAAATCTGGGTGAGTTATGTATCCTGTTGTCATTAGCTGTAATCCTTAATAGCAAAACTATCGTTTTTATAATCTAATTCATTGTGCTGATTTCTCAAAAACTTTTGTCTTCGTTCATCAACTCTCGCTACTCCTGCCTGCTGATAGTGCTTGTGCTTGGCGCTTGCTCTCAGGCTCCTGTTCAGCAAAGTAAGCCGCAACAGCCCATCGTAAACCAAGCCGATGATACGGTCACTGAAGTGCGTTATAGCCAAAACTTAAACGATTTATTAAGCCAAATCGCACAGACTCAAGAAATCCCGCTTCAGGCGCTGGAAAATGGATTTCTAGATGCTAAAACGGTTCCTTCTATCCGAAAATTGGTATTACCCCCATCGGGTACTTTTAAGAAGAATTGGCTGGTTTATCGCAAGCGCTTTATTGAGCCAGTTCGCCTCAAGGCTGGAAAGGCCTTCTGGGATGAAAACCGAGCCTTTTTGAGTCAAGTAGAACAAGAGTCTGGGGTGCCTGCTGAGATGATTGTGGCCATCATTGGGATTGAGACCATCTATGGGCGCCAAACCGGCAATTTTCGTGTGAAAGATGTTTTATCGACACTGGCCTTTAGTTATCCAGACACGCCTAATAAAGTAGCTCGAGAACAGTTATTCAAGGATCAGCTTCAAGAGCTCATCCTCATGTGCTGGACAGAAGTTGGCGGCAAATTGCCAGCTAAAAATAGCTCTCAGGGTGTCAACGCCACTCAATTTAGAGCCTGCCTGAATCAAAACAGCTCCTATGCTGGTGCCATTGGCTTGCCACAATTTATGCCCAGCAGCATTCGCAGCTTTGCAGTCGATGGCGATGGCGATGGACGTATTGATCTAAAACAAAGCCCTAAAGATGCTATCGCTAGCGTCGCAAACTTTATGAAAAAACATGGTTGGCAAGTAGGTATGCCGGTTTCTTTTTCGGTGCAAGAGAGCGCTGTATTAGCAGCCAAACAATTAGCTGATGGCGAGCCCCAACTAAAATATACCGTTGCAGAATTGATCGAGAAAGGCATTTTGTTGCCGCAACAAGGTGATTTACAGCTTGGTGGTGTAGCGCCACAAAGCAAAGCATTGATTGTAGATCTGCCATACCCAGATAAAGATGGACTTGATCAAGTACAGTACTTTGTAGGCTTAAATAATTTCCTGACGATTGTTCAATACAACCGCAGTTACTTTTATGCACAAAGTGTTGCAGAGTTTGCAGAAGCCTTAGGCTACAAAAACCAAAGTGTTGTGCCCGTTGATCCTAACCCAAAAGTCAATAGCCCAAAAAGTCTGACTGAAAAA
>CALQED020000135.1 GCA_943329505.2 Polynucleobacter meluiroseus
CTCGGTTTAGCGGGTATGGCGATTTCTACGGACGCGCTGAACTTCACGATTGCCGGTGGATTGCTGATTGGTCTTGCGCAGACTGCCACCACCTATAGCGTGGTTTATGGCATCTTAGGCCGTAATGTATCTGCAGATAAACGGGTGTGGGCGATGGGTGTTGCTGCAGCCGCTGGTTCATTTGGTCAGTTCCTCATGATTCCTGCTGAACAAGGCTTATTGAGTGCCTTTGGTGCACAAGATGCGCTCTTGATGCTGGGGTTGATGGCTAGCCTCATGATTCCAACGGCATTCATGTTGCGTGAGAAAAATTTTAAGCACAATCACAATTTAGGCGATCAAACAATCAAGGAATCTTTAAAAGAAGCGCTAAGCAATCCAAGTTTTCAACTCCTGACCTTAGGGTATTTTGTATGCGGCTTTCAGGTAGTGTTTATCGCTGTGCATTTAGCGCCCTATCTTAAAGATCTCTCCTCAATCCATCCGTCCGTAGGAGCGCCGGTAGTAGCCACAACCGCACTGGCCTTGATTGGATTATTTAATATCTTTGGTACATACAGCTCGGGTTATCTTGGTCAACGTTTTCCAAAGCGCTATCTACTGTCAGGAATCTATTTAAGTCGAGCAATCGTCATCACTGTTTTTATAGTGATGCCTCCCAGCCCAATGTTGACTTATGTATTTGCTGCTCTCATGGGCTTTCTCTGGTTATCGACCATTCCCTTAACGAATGGCATCGTAGCGCAAATTTTTGGTGTTAAATATTTAACGATGCTATCGGGCCTGGTGTTTTTCTCTCACCAGCTCGGTAGTTTCTGTGGCGCCTTCTTGGGTGGCTATTTATTTGATCGTACCGGCTCTTATTTAATCGCTTGGCAAATTGCCATTGCACTGGGTGTTTTTGCATTCTTGGTTAACTTACCAGTGAAAGAACGTGCGCTTGCACGTGTCGCAAATGCATAAGCAAGGGAACGTACAATATTGGAAATGGATTGCTTATGGCTTTTCATTCTTTGTTCTGCTCATCACTTTTTCTGCTTATTACGCACCCGACATGATGATTGCAATGACCAATCAAGTTTGGGCTTTGTGTGGCTGGTAGCGCTGTAAACCTGCGTTGACAGATAGCAATTCATCTTTTTTACTGACATGATTTACAGTCTATTGAAATCCGTTTTTTTAACTCGCCGTAGCACAATGGATAGTGCACATGCCTCCTAAGCGTGGGATACAGGTTCGATTCCTGTCGGCGGGACCAGAATGTTGTGTAAGTTATCCACAGAAGTTGTGGATAAATCCGTAAAAGTTTTCGTAAGTCGCAGATTTGTATAGACTGACCTGGTCTGCTTAAATAATCAGCACAGATTCCTTCTGTATTTTTTACGATCCCACTAGATTAATTGATCTCATTTTGTGTTAGGCCCCCCCGTAAATAAAGACGCATTGCAGCAAGTTACCTTACACTTCAGGCAATGACCGCCTTATCTACCAGCACCATCGCCGCACTAGAAGAAATGCTCCAAAATGCAGCGCGTCCCGCTCCTGCGGATTTCATGCCAATTTATTTTGCTCGTAACATGGATGAGGAACTGGTAATTGGGCACCTCAGTCCCGAATGCATTCCTTTCGTAGAAGAGTTATTGCAGAAGCAAACCATTCCACTGATCTCTATGGGAAATCATCATTTGACGATTGAGCTAGATCGACCAATCGCGGTATCCGCTAGCCTTGCTCAACTCGCCAATGAGATGCGTCGTGGCGGCCTTATTCCAGGATGGCGCAATGAAGAATTTGCTTGGGTCGATCTCAATGGGCACCAATACTTTCGTGTAGAGCGTGCAGCATTTCGTACCTTTGGATTTCGAAGTATGGCAACCCATATCAATGGTTACACCCAATCCAATACGATATGGTTAGGCAGGCGTAGTGAGAATAAAAGCACTGATCCAGGCAAGCTTGATAACATTGCCGCCGGTGGAATTGCGGCTGATGAAACTCCTTGGGTCAGCGCACGCCGTGAACTTTGGGAAGAGGCAGGAGTACCTGCGCAGATTGCGAATGAGATTGAGCCGGTGGGCCGAATTCATATGCGCCGTCCGATTCTAGGGCGTGGATTTCATGATGAGCAACTTTATGTTTATGACCTTGAGCTAGCCAATCACTTCAATCCCACCAATCACGATGGTGAAGTGAGCGGTTTTATTGAAGCTTCCTATCCTGAAGCGGCCGCCCGCATCCTTGCCGATGAATTGACGAGCGACGCAGCTTTTGTGACTGCAGACTTCCTATTGCGACGCAATAAGTAGACTCTTTTAGCCCTGTTCTACCCCAAATTGATGGGGATCATGCGGACTTGACCCTTTCGTGGTTAAATCCTTCTTAAGGATGAAACAGGGGTGCCCTTGAAAGCAGAGATTGCTCAGAGGCGCTGAGAAAGACCCTATAACCCGATCCAGATAATGCTGGCGTGGGGAGTTACATCAGACCGACACCCGGTTTCGTCCATCTAAAACAGTTAGGAGATGGACATGAGTACAGGCAGCCCCAAAACCACCAAACATGAAATTCCAAGCCTCAAAAGCTTAGAGCGCGACTTCGGGCAAAAATTTGCCTACCCTGCTTCAACCAAAACCTATTTACAAGGTTCACGCCCAGATATCAAAGCGCCGATTCGTATGATTGAGCAATTGCCCACCCGTGTTGGTGAAGAGTTGGTTGCCAATCCACCTGTACCGGTTTACGACACCTCAGGTCCTTATAGCGATCCAGAAATCGTGATCCATCTGGAAAAAGGTTTGCCAAGATTACGTGAAACTTGGGTTCAAGAACGTCAAGATACCGAACAACTTGCTGGCCCTAGTTCTGAGTACGGCGTTGCACGCTCAAAAGATCAAGCGACACAAAGCTTACGCTTCGATCACATTAGCCCACCTCGGGTTGCTAAAGCGGGTCATAACGTCAGTCAGATGTATTACGCCCGCAAAGGCATTATTACCCCTGAAATGGAATACGTTGCCCTACGTGAATCCATGGGTTTAGAGCAATTGCGCAAAGACCCTGCATATAAACAATTACTTAAGCAGCATCCTGGTAAAAGCTACGGTGCCAACCTTCCAGACATCGTTACTGGTGAGTTCGTGCGCTCTGAGGTAGCTGCAGGTCGCGCCATTATTCCTGCCAATATTAATCACCCAGAACTGGAGCCCATGATTATTGGTCGTAACTTCCGCGTCAAGATCAATGGCAACTTAGGTAATTCTGCAGTGACTTCCTCCATCAATGAAGAAGTAGAGAAAATGGTTTGGTCGATTCGTTGGGGTGCAGACACCATCATGGACCTTTCGACTGGTAAGCATATTCACGAAACACGTGAGTGGATTATTCGAAACTCACCAGTTCCTATTGGTACCGTTCCGATTTATCAAGCATTAGATAAGACAGGCGGCATTGCTGAAGATCTCACTTGGGAAATGTTCCGCGATACCTTGATTGAACAAGCTGAGCAAGGTGTGGACTACTTCACAATTCATGCTGGGGTTTTACTGCGTTATGTTCCATTAACTGCTGATCGTATTACTGGCATCGTTTCTCGTGGTGGTTCGATCATGGCTAAATGGTGCTTGGCTCATCACAAAGAGAACTTCCTCTATACCAAGTTCGATGAGATTTGTGAAATCATGAAAGCCTATGACGTCTCCTTTAGTTTGGGTGATGGCCTTCGTCCTGGTTGTATTGCTGACTCTAACGATGCCGCCCAGTTTGGTGAGCTCCATACTTTAGGCGAACTCACTGCCAAAGCATGGCAGCATGATGTTCAGGTCATGATCGAAGGTCCTGGTCACGTACCAATGCAGCGTATTGAAGAGAATATGACTGAGGAACTCAAGCATTGCTTAGAAGCCCCCTTCTACACCCTTGGACCATTGATCACCGACATCGCTCCAGGTTATGACCACATCACTAGCGGTATCGGTGCAGCGCAAATCGGCTGGTACGGTACAGCGATGCTTTGCTATGTCACGCCAAAAGAGCATTTAGGTCTACCAGATAAAGAAGACGTCCGCGAAGGCATCATTACTTACAAGATTGCCGCTCATGGCGCTGACCTAGCAAAAGGTTTGCCAGGTGCGCAGGTACGTGATAACGCCCTCTCGAAGGCTCGCTTTGAATTCCGTTGGGAAGATCAATTCAATCTCGGTCTAGATCCCGAGCGTGCTCGTGAATATCACGATGCTACTTTGCCGGCTGAAGGCGCCAAGATTGCTCACTTCTGCTCGATGTGTGGTCCGAAGTTCTGCTCCATGAAGATTACCCAAGAAGTGCGTGACTATGCAGCCACATTAGATGCTGATGGCAATCCTAAACAAAGCTCTAAAGTGATTCCGATTGCAGAAGTAACGGATGCCGCAAAAGGGATGGAAGAAATGTCTGCTGAGTTCCGTAAGCGCGGTAGCGAAATCTATCAGTAAGCCCCAATGAATCAAACGCCTTTGCTGCATCGCCATTACGCTATCGTTGGTGCCGGCCTGATGGGCCGGCTGCTGGCGGTAGCGCTTGCCCAGAGGGGGGCTAAGGTAGAGGTATTTGATCAGGGAAATGCTGATGCTACCGGTTCAGCAGCACGCATTGCCGCTGCCATGCTGGCGCCCTTGGCGGAGTCTGTGATTACAGAGGATTCTGTAGTGCGGATGGGTATACATAGCTTGCCACGCTGGAAACAGTTTATTGACGAGCTCTCTACTCCCGTATTTTTTCAGCA
>CALQED020000136.1 GCA_943329505.2 Polynucleobacter meluiroseus
ATGATCATACCGACCAAATCATGCAAACAGAGGTTGGCTTTCCTCATGTGTATCTTTCAGATCATAAAATTGAAACTGTATTTTTAGAAAGCTCAACTCCTGGAGATTGGGCATTAGGCGATTTTCTAGGGCCTATTGCTGATGAGACTAGGGCTTGGCTTGATTATCTTGCGACTGGTAAAGCTTGTAATTTAGCCAAGCCTGAGGATGCCAGAAGAACATTGGCTGTCACCCTTGCAATTGAAGAGTCTGCTCGGTCAGGAAAAATTATTCATTTATCTTAAGGCTGATTATTTTGAAGACCTTTCTGTTTGCAGTGATTGTGTTGTTGAGCCCCGCTTTAGTGAGTGCGGCGTATCCCGATAAGCCAATTCGTCTAATAGTTGCTTACCCTCCCGGTGGTGGCACCGATATCATCGCTAGATTAATGGCCCCTGAGCTTTCTAAAAAATTAGGGCAATCGATTACGATTGAAAATCGCGGAGGTGCAAGTGGGAATATTGGAACTGAGGCGGTTGTGAATGCACCCCCTAATGGCTATACCTTATTAATGGGTAATGTCGCTCCGAATGCGATTAATGTCAGTATTTTTAAGAAACTGCCCTTTAATCCTGAGAAGGATTTGGCCCCCATTTCTTTAGTAGCAATTACTCCAAATATTTTAGTGACCAATATGGAATTACCCATAAGGTCTTCTGCAGATTTATTAGCATTAGCTAAAGCCTCTCCTGGAAAAATAAATTATCCCTCTGCTGGGAATGGTTCTTCATCTCATTTGGCGGGCGTGTTATTTGGCTCCATGGGAAATGTCAATATGACCCATGTCCCATATAAAGGAGGGGGTTTGGCTATGAATGATTTATTAGGTGGCCAAGTTGATATTTTTTTTGCAACGATGCCTGCTGCTATGCCTTTTGTTAAGTCAGGCAAATTAAGAGCATTGGCTGTGACTTCAGAAAAACGTTCTTTGCTGATGCCAGAGTTGCCAACCATTTCAGAGGCAGGATTATCGGGCTATAGTGCCACTACTTGGTATGGCTTATACGCCCCCAAGGGAACTCCGCCTGAAATTATTAATCAAATTAATCGCGCTACATTAGACGTACTTCAGAATAATGAATTGAGAGAGCGCCTGACACAGAGGGGATTTGAGCCTGTCGGTAATTCACCAAAAGAATTTGCACTTTTTATTTCCTCTGAAATTGCTAAATGGGCAAAAGTAGTGCACCTTGCAGGTATTGAGCCTGAGTAATCTAAGAAATCCTCAAGTATTGTTCACTGAAATCTTAATTCAGATACAGATCTTCCATTAAGGCAATAGCGCACTATTAAATATTAGTCGCCTGAAGATTATTCTTTCATCAGGCCAAAATGTTTCAACTGCCGATAGAGTGGTTCAGCTAAAAACAGGACAGCAATAATTCGGCAGGCTTGTAATGCAGTCACAATGGCTACCCCTAGTTTCATTACTTTTGCAGTAATAGCCATCTCGGCAATACCGCCTGGTGCAGATGCCAAAATAATGGTAGCTGTTGGAAGCGGTATGAGCTGGCTAAGTCCAAAACTTGCTAGGGCGCACAGTGTCATCATCGCAAAGGTGCCAATCGCAACGCTCAATAACCAACGTGGAGCAGAGCGAATAAATTCTGGTCTAAAGCGAACCCCAAGGCTAATGCCAATGACGATTTGAGCTGCATTTGTCAGCCATGATGGAATACCAGAAAGTTCCACCTCATTAATTGCTAAAGCAATAGAAACAATTAAAGGTCCAATGAACCACGCATTAGATCGACCCAGCATTTTCATTCCTAATGCCCCAAGCCCTGTCAGCAGAGCCAGCGCCATTATTCCTGTGATGCTAAATTGGTAATTATGGGTTGGAGTAATATCCAGGCCCTGCCATCCAATCCACTTGATTGCAAAAGGTATCGTGATCGTAACGATAAGTACTCTTAGGGTATGCGCAGAGGCAACCAAATCAGTGCGCGCATGTTCGCGCTCAGATAATAAAGTCATCTCAGAGGCCCCACCTACAACGCTAGAAAAGTAGGCTGTTGTGCGATCGAGTCTTGGAAACCGAGAGGCATTAAACCAATAGAGCCAAAGTCCATAACAATAGCCGATGGCTAATGACCAAGAGATGCTGAGAATGACAAGCCACCACAAACTGGCAACGAGAGTGCTGACTTGTGGAGTGAAGTAAAGCCCTAAGGCAGTGGCAATAATCCATTGCCCACCATTACGAAAAGGCCCCCAGCTTAAGGTCTTGACACCAAAGATAGAGAGTCCGGCGGTAATCAAGAGAGGGCCTATCATCCAGGGGATAGGCGTCTGGAGCCATACACATACCAATGCAGCAATATATCCTACAAATAAGGTGCATAAGATTTGCAGAATGGATATCGCCAGTGGCCGTGAAATCATCTTGGCTATTGGGTGTTCGGTGGATACTTTCTTCATTTCTTCTAGACATTGTAGTGAGGATCTGGCAGATAGTCCTCCCCAAGACTATCGTGGTACATTTAATTCTGAATAAATTGATAGATAAAGTTAGAGCCTAAAAGGCCTCAATTGAAATAGGAGACAACAATGAAATTACTAAAATTTGTAATATTTTCTTTACTTAGCCTGGCGCTACCATGTCTTGCGCAAACCTATCCTAACAAGCCTGTAAAAATCGTCGTGCCATTTGCTGCAGGTGGCCCGGCGGATAACTATGCCCGCTTCATTGCTTTGCGTCTGCAAGATGAATTTAAAAATCCATTTGTTGTTGATAATAAGCCTGGCGCAGGATCCATCATTGGTACCGATTTTGTTGCAAAGTCAGCTCCAGATGGCTATACCTTATTGATGATGTCTAATACACAAACTGTTAATGAATCCTTGGTTGAAAATAAACCCTTTAATCTCATGAAGGATTTTGTTGCTATTGCACCAATTAATTTTTCTGATTTGGTATTAGTGGTGCACCCATCTCTACCGTCTAAGAATTTAGCTGAGTTAATACAGTATGCAAAAGCCAATCCAAATGCCTTAACCTTTGCCTCATCTGGCACCGGAACTCCTTATCACTTCGCAGGAGAGCTGTTTAACTCGATGGCTGGGGTGAAAATCCTCCATGTTCCTTATAAAGGCAGCTCGGGTGCGCGTACTGATGTGATTGGCGGTCAAGTAAATATGATGTTTGATGCCGTCACCACCATGTCTGAGTATGTCAAATCCAATCAAGTTAGAGCAATGGGGACAACAGGCTTAACCCGTTCATCTACATTACCAGGCGTCCCGACAATTGCTGAGGCGGGTGTACCAAAATTTGAAACTTCCATTTGGTTGGGATTGATGGCTCCTGCCGGTACTCCTAAAGAGATTGTTGATGCCCTAAATAAGGCGGTTGTTAAAATTCAGCAGAATCCAGAAGTCTTAGCGATTTGGTCAAAGCAAGGTGCCACACCCTTGATTATGAATCCAGCGGCATTCACTAATTATTTAAATGCGGATATCCAAAAGTGGGCAAATATTGTTAAGACTGCTGGAATTAAGGCGCAATAATTTATTTTTTAAATCCAAAATGGAAAGAGATGCATGAAATTAGTCATTTTGAGCGGCGGAGCAGCGGCTGGAATTGTGAAAGGCTTGCAAGCACAGTTTGAGGAAAAGTATGCCTGTCAGATAGACGGAACTTTTAGTGCAGTGGGAGCAATGCGCGAGCTTCTGTTAGCTGGAGAGCCTTGTGACATCGTCATATTAACTAGAGCAATGATTGAGGAATTGATACAGAGCGGGCACGTGGTAAAAAACTCTCTCACTTCCCTTGGTATTGTGAGAACGGGTGTTGCAGTGAAGGATGGAGATCCCATTCCTGAAATTGCAAATCGTGATCAATTGTTGAAGGCATTTAATCAGGCCCGTGGAATTTACTTCCCAGACCCGCAAAAGGCAACCGCTGGTATTCATGTAATGAATGTACTGAAAAGCTTGGGCTTGGACCAAACTAAAGAAAAAGACTTACGTATTTTTCCAAATGGGGCAACTGCAATGGCTGCTATGGCGGCGTCCACTGAAGCGGGATCGATTGGGAGCACTCAGGTAACCGAGATCATTATTACTCCCGGAGTCCGCCTCATTGGCATGCTGCCTAAAGAATTTGAGCTCGCTACAGATTATTGTTTGGGAATCTGCACAACTGCTCAGAATCCAGAATTGGCGCTGACTTTTGCAAGTATTCTGACTGGTGAAGATGCAGCTTCACTGCGTCACAAGCTGGGGTTTGAGTTGGCCTAATCTATAGCTAAGGAGTCGCTCATTTTGCTAGGGTAGCGAGGGCGTTCTTGTAGTAACTCAGATCAATAAATTGATTGGGATTTAGCGGTGGGGTCTTTTCAAATTCCTGCCGAATTTCTAATAAGTTTTGAAAACCCGGCATTGAGAATTGCGCATCTATTGCAAGCCCTATTTTAGGGTTTGTCAAAATAGCGTAACTTTTCTCGATTGTCGGCATATCTAGATTCAATCGTTTTTGTAAAAGACTCAGAACTTCTTCTTTATTGTTTTTATCTAAACCCCAGCGTACTGAGCGTATCCATGCTGCAATATATTTTTCAATGGTCTTGCCATTTGCATCAATAAACGGCCTCATGGCAAACATGCCTGATGCTTGATAAGGACCGGCTAGATCGACTAACCAACCAAGACTATTCATCTTCAAATCTAAAGCCTGAATAGAAAATGGGGGATTTAAGGTTGAGGCTGA
>CALQED020000137.1 GCA_943329505.2 Polynucleobacter meluiroseus
GCCATCGAGATTGGCCAAATAATGCCGCGCTCGTCATGCCCCTGCTCAATCGCTGCGCCAAGCAAGCGGGTAACACCAATACCATAGCAACCCATCACCATCGGCTTCGCTTTGCCTTGTTGATCTAGGTAGGTACAACCCATTGCTTCGGAGTAACGAGTGCCCAATTGGAAGACATGGCCCACTTCAATACCACGACAGATATCAACAACACCTTTGCCATCCGGCGAAGGATCGCCGATCACTGCATTACGAATATCTAACACGAGTGGCTCAGGTAAATCACGCCCCCAGTTCACACCTGTCAGATGGTGGCCAGCATCGTTTGCACCACACACAAAGTCAGCCATATTGGCAACTGTACGATCCGCAATGACTGTGACATCGGCACTCACACCAACAGGTCCTAAATATCCAGCAGGCGCATGACAAGCTTGCGCAATTTCAGCTTCAGTAGCAAAACGAGATTCAGCCATACCAGGAACTTTGCTCGCCTTGACTTCGTTAAGCTCATGATCCCCGCGAACTAACAACATAAAGAGTTTTGCTGGGCCTTTTTCTTGGTCAGCAGCAAACAATAAAGACTTCACCGTCTTCTCAAGTGGAAGGTTAAGGAACTTTGCTACCTCGGCGCAATTGGTCTTATCAGGAGTGGGTAATTTAGCCATCGCTTGGCTCGCAGCAGCACGCGTCGCAATCAAAGATAAAGACTCGGCAGCCTCTAAATTAGCAGCGTAATCAGAGCTTGGGCAATACACAATGGCATCTTCACCTGTATCAGCAATCACATGAAACTCTTGGCTACCAGAACCGCCAATCGCGCCATTGTCTGCCGTAACCGCGCGAAATTTTAAGCCCATGCGTTTGAAGATGCGGGTGTAGGCATCAAACATGATTTGATAAGACTTCTTTAAGCCCTCGGTATCACGATCAAAGGAGTAGGCATCTTTCATGCTGAATTCACGACCGCGCATGATTCCGAAACGTGGGCGTCGCTCATCGCGAAATTTTGTTTGAATTTGATAAAAATTAATAGGTAACTGCTTGTAACTCTTAATTTCATTTCTAGCCAAATCAGTAATTACCTCTTCGGAAGTTGGCTGAATCAAAAAATCGCGATCGTGGCGATCTTTAATGCGCAAAAGCTCTGGACCCATTTTTTCCCAGCGCCCAGTTTCTTGCCACAGCTCAGCAGGCTGAATCATCGGCATGAGCAATTCAATTGCGCCAGCCTGATTCATTTCTTCGCGGATGATGTTTTCTACCTTGCGGATCACCTTCAATCCCAGCGGTAAATAGTTATATACGCCTGCACTCAGCTTACGAATTAAACCTGCACGTACCATGAGCTTGTGCGAGACCACCTCAGCGTCAGAGGGGGCTTCTTTTAGTGTAGCGAGAAATGATTGTGATGCTTTCATGTATGGATATAATCAAATCATTGATTTTAAAGGATTTGGGGCACGATCATGCTTGACCGTGAAGGGTATAGACCCAATGTCGGCATTGTCCTCCTTAACAGCCGTAATGAGGTTTTCTGGGGAAAACGCGTTGGGCAGCATTCGTGGCAGTTCCCGCAGGGCGGAATCGCTCATGGCGAGAGTCCTGAACAGGCAATGTTCCGCGAATTGCATGAAGAGGTTGGCTTGCTACCGGAACATGTCCAAATTATTGGGCGCACTAGGGACTGGCTCCGTTATGACGTCCCTGAAGAATACCTGCGCCGCCAACATGCCACTCGAGTTCATCGGGCCGCCTATCGTGGTCAAAAACAAATCTGGTTCCTAATCCGTCTGATCGGTCTAGATACCGATATTCAATTACGTGCGACTGAACACCCTGAATTTGATGCGTGGCGCTGGGTGCCATTTTGGATTCAACTGGATGCCGTGATTGGCTTTAAGCGCGAAGTGTATCAACTCGCCTTATCTGAGCTGGCACGCTATCTTGCAAAAGGAGTGCGCATGCAACAACTCGCCTGGGGAACCCCTTTAGATCTCCTACAATCTTTTTACTCCCGGGACAACGATAGTCCTCCAGAATCCACCAAAACAGATAAGCAAAAATAATGAGTCCACGATTTCGTCCCCTTGGTCAATCAATCGGTTACCTCTTGGCAGCCTCCATCCTGCTGGCTTGCGCAGGCGACCCCATGGTGAGTGGCTTAGATCCGTTCGCACCGATGGTATTTAAAGAAGGCACAACCAAGTTGCCTGTTAACCCACCCAACCCATCAACCCTACAAAATTTTTATGTGTCACAACAAACCGTTTTTAAGTTTGCGATTGACACAGATTCTATTTTGATTGGTACCGACGGAGTAACACGATACATCGTCGTGATTACAGGTCCAAGCGGTAATCAACAAATTCAATATGAAGGTATGCGCTGTGATTCCTATCAGTGGCGCCTATATGGAGCCTTTGAGAATAATCTTTGGAGAGAGAACCCTCTCGGCTCGTGGCAAGAGATCAAGCTCCAAACGCCAAATCGCTACCAAGCTGCTCTAGCCCAAGGAGCACTTTGCAATTTTAATAGTCAAGAAAAAAACCTCAAGACAGTATTGCAATCTCTTAATCCCAGCACATTCACAGGTGGAACTAAGCCTACTAACTCATATGGAGTAGTGAACTAATTTGCCTTGTAAGCCAAGTACGTACCAATTTTTTCACCCGCCAAAAGACGTGTTAATACTTCTGGTTCGTGGCCAGAGGCAATTACAGTAGACGCGCCTGTTTGGACGGCAATTTTCGCGGCCAACACCTTGGTTAGCATACCGCCCTTACTCATCTCACTTGCCGCCCCTCCCGCCATTTTTTCTAAAGCAGGATCGCCAGCAATCACATCTGTCAATAGTGTGGCTTCAGGATTGTGACGCGGATCGGCAGTAAAGAGACCGCCTTGGTCAGTCAAGATAATTAATAGATCTGCATGGACTAAATTTGACACTAAAGCAGCAAGGCTATCGTTATCACCAAATTTAATTTCATCCGTCACAACGGTGTCATTCTCGTTGATGATCGGAACGACGCCCAACTTCAATAGAGTCTCCAATGTGCCCTTAGCGTTTGCATTGCGCTCGGCATGTGCTAAGTCGGCATTTGTCAGCAAAATCTGTGCGCTACGCAAATTAAAGCGTGCAAAGCAACTTTCATATACCTGTACTAAACCCATCTGACCAACGGCGGCAGCGGCCTGGAGCTGATGAATTTCTTGTGGGCGTTTTGACCACCCTAAACGCTGCATTCCTTCAACAATCGCCCCTGAGCTCACCATTAAGATTTCATGGCCAGACTTTAGTAAACCTGCAATTTGTTCTGCCCACAGAGCAATGGCAGCATGGTCTAAGCCCTCACCATGATTGGTAACGAGGCTAGAGCCAACTTTAACAACAATACGTTTAGTTTTTTTAAGGTTCATGACGAATGAAGGTCTTCAATTAACTTTTTAATCTGGTGTTTTATCTTGATCTTGCACTTGATCTTGATAACGTGGATCTGTTGCACGCTCTTCAGCATCATCACGATCACGGCGAACAGAATCTAAATAATCCTGCAAAGCATAGCAAAGCTTATCGCACCCCAAGCCCGTTAGAGCAGAGATCTCAAAAACAGGACCTTTCCACTTAAACTTTTTTACAAAGTCTGCAACCACTTTTTTGCGGTCCTCTTCAGGAATCATATCGACCTTGTTTAATACAAGCCAGCGGGGCTTTTCAACCAAAGCCTCATCGTACTTACGTAATTCATTCACAATCGCCAGAGCATCGGCCACCGGATCTACATTTTCATCAAATGGTGCCAGATCAACCAGGTGTAAAAGAACGCCTGTACGTTGCAAATGACGTAAGAAGCGATGGCCTAAGCCAGCACCCTCTGCGGCACCTTCAATCAGGCCCGGAATATCTGCAATCACAAAGCTACGCTCATTACCGACACGTACTACGCCCAAATTAGGATGCAAAGTGGTAAATGGATAATCAGCAATCTTTGGGCGAGCATTCGAAACTGCAGTGATCAAAGTGGATTTACCAGCGTTTGGCATTCCTAATAAACCAACATCAGCTAACACCTTTAATTCCAGCTTCAATTTACGGCGCTCACCCGGCTTGCCGTTGGTCTTTTGGCGCGGCGCTCTATTCGTACTGCTCTTAAAGTGAATATTGCCCCAACCACCAACACCACCCTGCGCCAAACACAAGCGTTCACCGTGGGTTGTTAAGTCAGCAATGGGTTCACCAGTATCGTAATCAGCAATGATGGTGCCAACAGGCATACGCAATTCAATATCATCGCCAGCGCGACCATAACAGTCAGCGCCACGGCCTGGCTCACCATTTTTTGCGGTGTGCGTTTTGGCATAACGGTAATCGATCAGCGTATTGATATTGCGATCGGCAATGGCCCACACACTCCCACCCTTACCGCCATCTCCGCCATCGGGACCGCCAAATTCAATAAACTTTTCGCGGCGCATAGAGGCACTCCCGGCGCCACCCTGGCCAGCTATGACTTCAATACGTGCTTCGTCTATAAATTTCATGAATAAAAAAGGCCTCGCTTAGCGAGGCCTGTTCCTAAGAGTTAAATTCGGAATGAATCTGAATCAAACGGGTCTCAGTCAGGCGCCTTAAGAACGAGGCAAAACTGAAACTTGGGCCTTCTTCAAAGCACCCTTAACGCCGAATTCCACTTGGCCGTCAATTAAGGCGAACAAAGTGTGATCTTTACCAATACCAACGTTTGCACC
>CALQED020000138.1 GCA_943329505.2 Polynucleobacter meluiroseus
ACTTGGCCTGTTGGCGGATTTGCTGACACCTTGGGTCGAACAGTTGCAGCTCAACTGGGCTCTATTTTGGGTCAACAGGTAGTTGTTGAAAATCGCGGTGGTGCGAATGGCATGATTGGTGCCGATGCTGTTGCTAAATCAGCGCCAGATGGTTACACATTAATGTTTCAATCAGTCACATCCCATGCGATTAATCCCACCATGTATGGCAAGACTCCATACTCGACAGAAAAAGATATTGTTCCCTTGGCAGTGGTGGCATCTGTCCCGATGCTCTTGGTTGCGAATCCAAGCTTACCCGCAAAGAACATTGCTGAATTAATTGCGCTTGCAAAAAAAGAGCCTGATTCACTTTCTTATGCCAGCTTTGGCAACGGCAGTGCAAGTCATTTAGCCGGCGCCTTATTTACCAATCAAGCGGGTATCAAGATGACCCACATTCCTTATAAAGGGGGTGGTCCTGCGATTACTGATACCTTAGGGGGTCAAGTACCGCTGAGTTTTTCCGCATTTGGTTTGGCATTACCGCATGTCAAATCAGGTAAGTTAGTGGCATTAGGTGTGACAAGCTCGACTAGATCAAAACTATTGCCTGATGTACCAACTATTGAAGAGGCGGGCAATCTCAAGGGTTATGAGATGACGATTGTCTATGCCGTTTGGGTTCCTGCAGGAGTGCCGCAGCCGATTTTGACTAAGCTTAGCAAAGCAATTGAGCAAGTGGTGGCTTCAAGTGCGTTTAAGGAAAAGTTGGCTGGCGATGGTGGCGAGGTAATGACCTTATCGAATGTATCTGAGAGTAGTGCTTACTTTCAAAAAGAAATGCAACGCTTAAGTAAGATTGTCAGAGATGGCAACATCAAGGCAGATTAATCAACACGGCACCCTAAATTGATAAGATCTCATCGGATATCGTCAATTTAGGGATTGCAATGGTTGCATTTTGAGGGATCTGCAAATTTCAGAACCTTCATTCCCTCTGTATCTTGATAGTTGCACTTGATACATCCCCAGATTTTGGCAATTTCTTGATCTGTGGGTAAGCCGCATACATTGCAGGGTAATCCACGTTGAATGTCTTTGACCCAATATCCGGGTGTTTGGCATTGAGGACATAGCGAGCTCATCTTCTTTGCTAGGTCTATTGTGGCCTTGCGAATATTTTCCATTCTGGTGGGGTTCGCAAAGGCGCGTAAATCATTTTCAACATAGACAGCCCCTGTTGAAGAAAGTGCTTTGGCCCATTCAAATGCCTCTTTTAAGGCGGCTAGATCCCTAATTCCTTTTTGAGATTTTGGGTGATATTCATCGGTTGGTTTAACAACTAAATAATGGGAAGGAAACAATGCAGTGTTGGCAAACTTTTCCATGTCTTCCCATTGGCTCACATAATCATGGTCATTTTGTGCAGCGGCACCTGAAAACCCAGTGAGTTCCAACCCATTTTTTTGGTCAATTAAAATCACTAGCTCGTTATTCCATGGGACGATACCAGCATAAGGATCGATGACGAAAGCGCCTTCATTGGCTATTCCCAAATCTAGCTCGAGCAAATCCATACCAATCACCGCCTTTTTTCGGGCGGCGTCTAATTGTGTTCCATGCCGAGGCGTATCTTGAGTAAAAGTCCCGAGTAAATCAGTGTCATAGGCGTCACTATGCTTCACTATGCAAGCAAATTGCTCTTCTAGAACAGAGGCGATCACTTTTTCTTTGCGATGCTGAGTTAGTAAGCTAGCAGTGCGATTCAGAAAGATACTCATAAGCTGATTAAATGAAAAATCAAGAATTTTCTACAAGAAATACTTTGCCAACATTGTATATAGCGGGATGCCGAGGATAATATTGAAGGGGAAAGTAATTCCGAGTGACATCCCCATATACAAGGCGGGATTCACTTCAGGCAATGCATGGCGCAACACTGCAGGCACTGCAATGTAAGAGGCGCTCGATGCAAGCACCATTAGCAAAATAGTATTACCAAGGGGAAGTCCAATCATGTGGCATAGCGCAAGAGCTAGCAATGCATGAGAGAGCGGTGATCCAATGGCATAGAGTAGAGTAATTGGTGGCTTACCTTTTAAACCTTTTAAGTTTCTGGCAGCCATCAGCCCCATATCCAATAAGAAAAATGCCAACATGCCTTTGAATAAATCAATTGAAAAAGGCGCCATCAATGTTTGCCCAGCATCACCACTCACTAGACCTACGACCATTGAGCCTAGTAACAGAAGTTGTGCACCATCGGTGAAAGACTCATGTAATATTTTGGGAATGCTAGTAGCTGCTTGAGTGGCTTTTGGATCAGATGCCTGTGCAGCTCTCGCTTTATTAGCCAAAATAATTGCCAGGATAATTGCAGGCGACTCCATGAGCGCCATAGCAGCTGCCATATGGCCGCCATAGCTAATATCAAATTGATCTAAATATTGGGTGGCAGTGATAAAGGTAACAGCGCTCACTGATCCATAGGTTGCTGCAATCGCTGCAGAATCGAAAGCATTGAGACTTCTTCTTAGTACAAGGTAGCCAATGATAGGAATAATAATGGCCAGGAAAATAGCAAGGCCTAATGAAAATGCAATTTCACTAGTAAAGCCAGACTTATGGAGTGCAAAGCCACCCTTAAGGCCCAAAGCCATTAATAGGTAAAGTGATAAGAAGCGAGAGATTTGTGGCGGTATCTCCAGATTAGATTTAACACTTCCAGCAAATACGCCAAAAATGAAAAATAAGATGGCGGGATCGAGGAAGTTTGTCATAGCTTCATTCTATGGGGATATTTTAATTCTGTCTTATCCTCATGATTCATGTGGCGATCAATTTATTTCTTCTTAATAATTGCTTCAATCAGAGGATGCTGAATTTTTTTCTCAGATCGGATCGCGTAAAAGTACTCATATATCTCTTCGCAATTTCCTAACAAATCCATTCCATAAGTTTCTTTGAGGTCCTTCTCAATCAGTTTTCCAGCTGGAAAAACCCCCAGACCGCTTGCAGCAAAGGTTTTGAGGAGGGCACTATCTTCAAATTCCCCCACAATATTTGGTGTAATGTCATACTTCGTAAACCACTGATCAATGAGTAAGCGGACAGTAGAGTGTGGTGTCGGCATTAGTACGGGTAGCTCACTAAGACTTTCTGGGAAAGGCTTCTTAGATTTTTTTAGGTATTGCTTTGGGCTGAACCAGGCAATCGATGTTTTAGTGAGCTCGTCACTATAAACGTTGAGGTTCTTATTGTGAGGAGCAGGGCGATCGGCTAAGACAATATCTAGGCGATGCAATGCTAGATCTGCCAATAAATTATCAAACTCTCCTTCAAGGGCAATGAGTTGAACATCACCGTGTTTTAAGATAGGCTCAAGAAGTTGTTTGGTGACTAGCTTCGGTAGGCCATCAGATACGCCAACAGTAATTTTAATTTTTGGAGACTTGGCTGCATCCCTTACCACCTCGGGAAGCTTTTCCCCGATAGAAAACACTTGATCTGCAATTTTTAAGGCGGCAAATCCTGACTCTGTCAGGGCAATACCTCGCCCAGCTGGCTTAAATAATAAATATCCTAGGGATTTTTCAAGCTCATGTACTTGAGCGCTAATCGTTTGAATGGCCATATCTAGGCGCTCTGCCGCCTTAGACATGCTGCCTTCTTTGGCCACTACCCAGAAGTAATAGAGGTGTCGATAGTTATAGGAATTAGTCATAGTCAGTTTTTTACGAAATTACCTTCAATATATATTTGCTTCTAGCTAAACACAAACACCCGTACATTAACCCCATCGAAAGCCATGACATTCATGTGCTCGTTTTTTAGAGATAAAGGTAATTAAATTGGAACTGTTTACCCCAGATTTTTTTTCCGCCTTATTGGCAATTGTGGTTATTGACTTGGTTTTAGCTGGAGACAATGCCATTGTGATTGCAATGGCAGCCAAAAATTTACCAGCCCACCTGCAGAAAAAAGCGATTATTTGGGGGGCAGTAGGCGCAATTGCAGTGCGAAGCGCCATGACGCTTGTGGTTGTCTATCTACTGAATATCCCAGGCTTGATGTTGATTGGAGGCCTACTCTTGGTATGGATAGCCTATAAGTTATTGATTCCTGGATCGGATGGTGAGGGGGATCATAACCATGCCTCTACCAGTTTTTGGGGCGCCATGAAAACCATTGTGATTGCCGATGCTGTGATGGGCTTAGACAATGTTTTAGCTGTCGCGGGCGCTTCCAACGGAAGTTACGTGCTGGTAGTTCTAGGACTATTGATCAGTATCCCGGTAGTTGTTTGGGGCTCAACGCAAATCTTGAAGTTGGTAGAGCGCTATCCGTCTATTACTTATTTAGGCGCTGGTGTGCTGGCATGGACTGCGGCCAAGATGATGACTTCCGAGCCCATTGTTCAGGAATGGCAAGTATTTAAAAACCCTATATTTGAATATGCGATACAGGCACTAGTAATCTTTGGTGTTCTATTCGGAGGATTTATTAGAAGTAGGTTAGCGCTTGAAGAACAGATTGCGCCGGCTGTAGTAGAACCCGTTGTATTTGAAATGACGTATGAAAAGCAGCCTAATATCATAGGAGATAAAACCATGAATAAAGTTCTCATCCCAGTTGACGAGTCTAGTAATACC
>CALQED020000139.1 GCA_943329505.2 Polynucleobacter meluiroseus
GCTGGCGAGAAGCATGCCAATATCGAGCAGAAGTTGCATTGGGCTGACAGCATGTCACATAAGCACAAATTGCTTGAGCACATTTTGGCTGACGCCTCTTTGGATCAAGCAGTCGTGTTTGCAAGTACCCAAGTAGAAAGCGAAAAAATTGCTGACACATTGCGTGCAAACGGCTACGAAGCAACCGCCCTTCATGGTGCGATGCCTCAAGCAGTTCGTATGCGTCGTCTCGAGTCCTTACGCAAAGGCCATACCAAGATTTTGGTGGCAACTGACGTAGCGGCTCGCGGTATTGATGTGCCACGTATTAGTCACGTGATTAACTTTGGCTTGCCAATGAAACCTGAAGACTATACGCACCGTATCGGTCGTACAGGACGAGCTGGTCGCAATGGCGTAGCAATCACCTTGGTTGAACATCGTGATCGCGCCAAGATTCGTAATATCGAGCGCTTTACACAGCAAGATATCGTTGCCTCCGTCATTGCCGGTCTTGAGCCACAAGCCAAGCCAAGCTTTGGTGGCGGTGGTGGTCGCCCTGGCGGTGGTGGTGGTCGTTCAGGCGGTGGTGGCGGTCGCTCTGGTGGTGGCTTTGGCGGCAATCGCTCTGGCGGTGGTGGTGGAGGCCGTTATGGCTCTGGCGCTCGCTCTGAGTCTCGCTTTGGTGGTAGCGGTGCTGGTGGAAACAGCAGTGGTGGTGAAAGCCGTTCTGGCGATTCCCGTCCAGCGCGCTCTGCTGACTCACGTCCTGCACGTTCTGCGGATTCGCGTCCTACAGGTCCACGCTTTGCTAAACCAAAGTCCGGCGGTCAACGTCGCAACTTTAGCGGTAGCTAAATATGACTCACCGTAATCGTCTCCGTTCTGCATGGAATCGAGTCGGTTCCGGTGAACTTCATCGGGCGCCACGAAAGTGGCAGCCGTGGTTAAGTGATACCGGGTCTTTAACTCAAAAAATTGAGAAGGTGATTGGTCAAAAACTGCAAGTTCAGGTTTAGAGTGATTACCCTCAAACCTTAAATAGCGATGAAAGTCGCTATTTTCATTTCAAGATCAGACGCTGTCGCGTTCGTGAGGTCTTGCTCTGCGCAAACAATATTCCTTTGGTGATGGCCCATAGCGTCATCCCCACTTTGAGCTCGAGCGGCAGCAATCATGCTGTATTGCGCTTAGGTACCAAGCCATTAGGCGCAGTACTTTTTGCTAAAACACGGATGCACTCTAAAGCAAAGCCGCCGAGAGATATTGCCCGCCTAGATAAAAGTCATGCGCTCTGGAAAAAATGTTTTCGGAATTACGCAGATCTGAGCTCGCCTTTGTGGGCACGTCGGACCCTTTATCGCCTTAAAGGTCGTCCCATCTTGGTCAATGAGATTTTCTTGCCAGCATTGCTGACTTACTCCACTACTGAATCGTAAGCCATGCCAAGGTGGCTTTAATCAAAGCTGTATCACCTGATTCGGTAGTAAATACATCGCCAAAACCAATCGCCCTAGCTGCATCAGCAATATTGTGATGAGGGCAAAGTGCTGCAGCACTTTGTAGACTTTGGGTTAATTGCTCTTTTGTAATACTCCCTAAGTAGCGCGCCGCTTCTGAGGATGTCAATACCCAAAGCGATTTAGAAAAATCCATTTCTTTAATGGCATGCCAGGCGGGATTATCAATGCTTAAAGGGACACGCGTATAAGTAGAGATAGCCTCTACAGTTGCTCCTGCTTGTTTGAGGGTATCAGCCAGCCAATCACGACCACCCTCGCCTTTAAAAATGATGATTTTCTTGGTGGGCCAATCCCATTTTAACTCTTGTAGCTCTGCCCACAAGCCTTCTGAATCCCATTGCTCATTGTTTCTGGGCATGAATACCGGAGTTGGATTGTCTTCTACCCCAATGCCATGGTTTTTCAAAGCGAGCGCACTACTGCCACCCATTACTCCAATTGGAATGACTTTCTTCGAAAAGTCTTGCCAATCCCGTTCGAGCAAACGCATGACAGATTCAATCGCATTAGGACTCACAAAGATCGCTAAATCTGCATCCTTAAGGGAGCTTGCAATGTGATCAGCAAGCTGCTCATCATCTTTAGGGATGATCGTGAGTAAAGGCAGAGACAGAATTTCAGGTAGGCTGCGCTGTGCCACGCCACTCTTCTCGATCGCCTGCGTGAGCACTTCGATCAACTGACGTGCTTGTCCACTAGGCCGAGTGATCACAATGGTTTTGGTACTCATTGTTACTCTAGCGAGGTTTTATTTCGTGATCTTGGGAATTAAATCAGCTGCACCTTGAGCCAGCAAGTCTTTTGCCACCACCAGACCTAAAGCCTCTGCCTCTTCAATTGACTGCACTTTGGCGTTGCCGTTAGCTAAACAAATCGCCTTGCCATCAGTGCTGGCAACAAAAGAACGAATGTGCATTTGATTGTTATCCCACACTGCATGGGCGGCCAAAGGTACTTCACACGAGCCACCTAACTGACGAGAGACCATTCGCTCTGCCGAAACGGCATATAAGGTTGGTAAATCATTTAAGGGATCTAACCATTGCTTGATATTGGGATGCTTGCTTAAAGTCTCAATACCTAATGCGCCTTGCCCTGCCGCTGGGGTGTAAGGGTCATAAGGCAAAAATGCTTTGATGCGAGTCTCTAAGCCCAAACGCTTTAAGCCAGCTGCCGCCAAGATGATGGCTTGATACTCACCACGGTCAAGTTTACCCATTCGGGTGTCTAAATTGCCACGCAATGGTTCGATGACTAGATGCGGAAACTTGGCTCGCAGAACTGATTCGCGACGCAAACTGGAGGTACCAACAATAGCGCCCTTGGGGAGGTCTTCTAGGCTGGCGTAATCATTCGAGACAAAGGCATCACGCGCATCTTCTCTAGCCATGACACAAGAAAGATCAAACCCTTCGGGCATCACCATAGGTACGTCTTTTAAGGAATGGACCGCCAAATCCGCACGCCCGTCTTCAAGCGCAGTCTCTAATTCTTTAACAAAAAGACCTTTACCACCCACTTTTGAGAGGGCTTTATCCAAAATTTGGTCTCCTCGGGTGGTCATCCCCAAAATCTGGACATCGCACTGGGGATAGAGGCTTTTGAGGCAATCTCGGACATGCTCTGCCTGCCACATGGCTAGGCGACTTTCACGGGAGGCAATAACTAGGCGCTTTGGGGCTGCCAGGGGGGAAGTATTTAGATTTTGGGACATAACATTTAAAATAATTAAAGACTTACGCCAATATACTGTGTTTATGAGCTCATCCAAAAATTCCCTAGCCAACAAAGCCCAAGCTTGGTCAGCCCGTTTTACCGAACCGGTTGATGAACTGGTTCAGCGTTATACAGCCTCAATCGGCTTTGATCAACGCTTTGCAATGGTAGATATTGCCGGCTCACTCGCCCACGCCCAGATGCTGGCAGCCCAAAAAATCATCAGCGCCCAGGATTTGGCTGATATTCAAAAGGGTATGGCTCAGATTAAAAGCGAGATTGAGGCTGGTGAATTTGATTGGCAATTAGCCTTAGAGGACGTCCATCTCAATATTGAAGCACGTCTCACCGCATTGGTGGGTGATGCTGGCAAGCGTTTGCATACCGGTCGCTCACGTAACGATCAAGTAGCAACTGATCTACGCCTTTGGTTGCGGGACAGTGTTGATGAAATTACTGCGACTTTAAAAACCTTGCGTATCGCTCTATTGGATCTTGCAGAAAAGCATGCTGGCACGATTATGCCGGGTCATACTCATCTTCAAGTTGCCCAACCGATTACTTTTGGTCATCACTTAATGGCCTATTACGAAATGTTTAGTCGGGATGCTAGTCGTCTTACTGATTTACGGGCACGCTTTAATCGCTTACCTCTAGGTGCTGCTGCTCTTGCTGGCACTACCTACCCGATTGATCGCGAGCAAGTTGCTAAGATCCTTGGGTTTGACGGCATCTGTAATAACTCTTTAGATGCTGTGTCTGATCGTGACTTTGCCATTGAGTTCTGTGCCTTTGCCTCAATCCTGATGATGCATGTCTCACGCTTGTCTGAAGAGCTAGTACTTTGGCTTAGCCCACGCTTTGGCTTTATTGATTTACCTGACCGCTTCTGCACAGGTAGCTCGATCATGCCGCAGAAGAAGAACCCTGATGTGCCAGAGTTAGCACGTGGCAAAACCGGTCGCGTGTATGGTGATTTGATTGCTTTGTTGACGCTGATGAAGAGCCAACCTTTGGCATACAACAAAGACAATCAAGAAGATAAAGAACCGTTATTTGATGCAGTCGACACGGTACAAGATACCTTGCGCATCTTTGCTGATATGGTTCCCCATATTGAGGTTAAAGCAGCTGTGATGAAAGCGGCGGCTGAAGAAGGCTTTGCTACTGCTACCGACTTAGCTGACTACTTAGTAAAAAAAGGTCTCGCCTTCCGTGATGCACATGAAGCTGTCGCACATGCTGTGAAAGCTTGCGTTGGCAGAAACTGTATGCTGACTGATCTGAGCTTATCTGAGCTGCGCTTTGCTTGCGGCTTGGATAATCGCCCTGAGCTCATTAGTGATGATGTTTTTGTCTTGCTCACGGTTGATGGCTCTGTGCAATCTCGCCAGCATGCTGGTGGTACAGCA
>CALQED020000140.1 GCA_943329505.2 Polynucleobacter meluiroseus
CTTTTAGAGCAGGCGGAGAATGCTGGGCAGGATATTGAACGCGAACGTGAGCGCCTAGAGTGGCAACTGGAGGAACTCACCGAGCTATCCCCCCAAGAGGGCGAATGGGCAAGCATTCAGAGTGAGCACGCCAGACTAGCGAACGGCGCCAAACTCATTGGTGGCTGCCAAGAGGCAATAGAAGTATTGAGTGATGCCGATCATTCGCTTGAATCCTCTCTTTCTAAGGTCTGTAGCAATATCAGCGCCTTAGCTGAACATGATCCAGCATTAAATAGCGTCAGCCAATCCTTAGAGAGTGCGCAAATTCAGCTAGATGAAGCGATTCATGGACTCAATCGTTACTTGCAAAAAATGGATTTAGACCCTGCCCGACTTGCGCTTGTAGAGGAGCGGATGCAGGCATTGCATAGCGCCTCTAGAAAATATCGTACTGAAGCAGATGTACTGCCTAAACTACTGCTTGACACGAGAGAGCGTCTAGACGCATTGACTGCCTCTCAAAACATCGATGCGCTGCGCGAAAAAGTAAAACGGGAAGAAGCTGCCTATCTCAAGCTTGCGAAACAACTCTCGCAAAAGCGCAGTAAGGCTGCTACAGAACTTAGCCAGCTAGTGACTGATGCTATGCAAGATTTATCAATGGCTGGTGGGCGCCTAGAAATTACCCTAGCGCCTTTGCAAGAAGGTGGCTCTCATGGCCTTGAGCAGATCGAATTTTTGGTAGCAGGTCATGCAGGCAGCACACCAAGACCTCTAGCGAAAGTAGCTTCTGGTGGTGAGCTTGCTCGTATTAGTCTGGCAATTAGCGTGATCACCAGCAAAGCTTCATTCACGCCGACTTTAATATTTGACGAAGTCGATGCTGGTATTGGTGGGGCTGTTGCAGAAACTGTTGGCAAACTATTACATCAATTGGGTCAATCACACCAAATTTTATGCGTCACTCACCTACCGCAGGTTGCAGCCCAAGGCAATCATCACCTTAAAGTGAGCAAATCACAGAGTGGTGATAAGACTGTTTCACAGGTTCAAATTTTAGGTAGAGTAGAGCGGGTTGAAGAAATTGCCAGAATGTTGGGCGGCACAACCATCACCGATACCACCCGTCGTCATGCTCGTGAATTGCTAGAGCAACAGTAATTCTTTTAAGCACTAGAAGGCGCTCTAAAGATTTCTTCCCAGAGTAACAACACGCAATCCCTGGCAGCCTGGAGTTCAGGCTCACCCACTAAATGAATGCGAGTTTTTTCTGCGCCATCTAAACGCAGGCGGTGCTGACGAGCTCTTAATAAACGATACGCATCGCCAACCTGAGCTGCACTACTGACTGTGATTAAACCCACTTCACTAGCGATACGCAGTAAAGCAATATTGCCGAGATTACCGATCAATTGTGAATGTTGATGCGAATAGGCTAGCACTAGAAACTGCACGATAAATTCAATATCCACCATTCCGCCAGCATCATGCTTTAAATCAAAATCTTCACTAGTATTGGGATGGCCCTCATGCACCTTACGACGCATCTCCAAAATCTCTTTTCTCAAATGATCTACATCACGCTTCTGGCCCAGTACTTCTGAGCGGACTAAATCAAACTCAGCACCCACCGAAGGGTTGCCAGCAGCAAAACGAGCTCGCGTTAAAGCCTGATGCTCCCAAACCCAGGCAGCGTTATCACCTTCACGTAATTGATACTTTTTAAAAGCTTCTGAATTCGTGACTAAAAAACCAGCGGATCCGTTGGGACGAAGGCGCGTATCAATCTCAAAAAGGCTACCGGTAGCTGTATACGCAGTGAGCCAATTAATCATGCGCTTGGCTAACAGACCATAGATTTCTTGTGCGGTGTAATCGTTTTCTGGGGATTGATATAAAAATACCAAATCTAGATCAGAGGCATAACCCAACTCTTTCCCGCCTAACTTGCCGTAAGCAATCACTGCAAAGAGCGGAATAGACTCTATTGATACATCAAATTTTTTGGCCACTGCTGGCCAGACCCGCTCAAAAGTGACTTGCAAAATCAGATCGGCCAAGGCTGATAGATCATCACTCACCTTTTCTACAGATAGTGCTTGCTCAACTCCAATACCTAAATCAGCAAGCAAGGTAATGAATGTTTCGGTGTGATGTGTAACGCGCAAGATGTCCATTGCCTGTTCAGAGCCATCACCTTCAGCCACAACATCATCCAAACGGACATTTAAATTAGAGCGCACTTCGCGCCAATACTCGTGGGGCTGCTCAATGAGAGTTCTCTCTGTGCGAGAGTTTAGTAAATAATCTAATAAGTGTGGATGCAAAGTCAGGTACTGCGCCCCCCATTGAGACGCCTTTAACAGGGCTAGAACATTCGTGAGAGCCTTTGGATATTCTGCCAAGATGGATAGATAGGCGCTCCTTCTGGCAATGGCGTCAAGCAAGTCAAAGAAACGTAAGAGCGTTTGATCAACAGTCGCTGTGCCTGCATCATCAGTCAACATAGTTGCAGCACTGTGTATTAAATTATCAAAAATCAAACGGCTCTTTTCTGGCAACTGCTTTGCTTTGGAGCTTGTAATCCAAGCCTGCCAGCGCAGCAAAGACTGGGGGAATAAGCTCGCATCTGGCTCCCAGCTGCGATCTAAAGGGGCAGTATCTAGACGGGTCTCGCCATCCAGTAAAAATGCTTTTTCAAATAGTCGCGCAACCTGATTTTGATGCTGCTCTAGGGCCGCTAGAAAACTGTCCTCGTCTGAGAAACCCATGGCTATCGCTAAGCGTGAGCGCGTACTCGAATCTTCTGGCAAATAATGGGTTTGCTGATCATCCCAAACCTGAAGACGATGCTCAAGACGGCGTAGAAAAATATATGCAGCACTTAGTATTGAGGACTCTTGTTCAGGGAGAATGCCGCGCTGGCAAATCAAGTCAATTACCTGCAAAGTTGGTCGCACTCTCATTCGAGGGTCAGTACCACCCCGCATTAATTGAAACATTTGCGCTAGAAATTCAATCTCCCGTATACCCCCACGACCCAACTTAATATCATGTGATCGACCTTGATGGCCAGTAGACCGCTTCTCTGCTTCATGCTGAATTTGTGCATGTAAATCGCGAATCGAGGCAATCACACCATAATCTAAATGCCTGCGATATACAAAGGGACGAATGAGTTGATCTAAGGCTTTTTCACAATAAGAATAGTTGTGCGAGCCCGGTAATGGAGCAATCAATCTGCCCTTAATCCAAGCATAACGCTCCCACTCTCTGCCCTGAACCAATAGGTATTCTTCCAGCATATCTAGACTACAAACCAAGGGCCCAGAGTCTCCGTTCGGACGCAAACGCATATCTACCCGAAATACAAAACCATTGGCATCATGCTCTGATAAAAGCCTCATCAGGCGCTTACCCATACGGGTGAACCACTCATGGTTTGATAAGCTCTTTGGACCATTCTGTGTCTCGCCCTCGTGCTCATACAAAAAGATCAAATCAATATCCGAGGATAGGTTTAGCTCGTAACCCCCCAGCTTACCCATACCAACTACCATCAATGGCATCTCAGTATTAGTGGATTGGCTCCAGGGCAGTCCGAAGCGATCCCGCAAATCCCGCCGAATAAATGCAATACAAGCATCAACTGACAATTCGGCAAACTGGCTCAGACTTTGAGTAACCTCATCCAGACCAGCCATATTATTGAGATCACGGAAAGCCAGCCAGAGCATGAGGCGCTGACGAGCTAAGCGCAAATCAGCCATCAATTGCGCCTCGTCATGATCGGCACTTAAGCTCTCAATCTTGCATGCCTCAAGCAGACCCTGTATTGCAGGCAAATCAATTTTTTGCTGCCCATAGGCTTTTAGCCAATCGCGCCACTCTGGTTTGGCGTGAAGCCAGCGCCGGGCGTAATTAGAGTGCTGCTCCAAAAACTCGATTTGTCTTGAAAATTCATCCATCCCCCCATCTTAATACTGACTAAAAGTCGAACCCCAGAAGCTTGGCGATCATGGAGAGGCTGACGGATAATAGAGCTCATGCTGCAAAACATCATTCCGCCTCGCCTCAAGAGCGTGTTTGGCAAACGTCCTCCAGGTCTCGGTGCTGGTTGGCGTAAGCGCGCCTTAATTTTGGTTGGTGTTGCTGTCGCACTTTTTTTGATTGGCCATCTCGGCGTCCGTTACGTGCTATGGCCTCAAATTGAAAAATCCAAGGCCTCTGTTGAAAAACTCATCAGCGCACGTGCGGGAGTCAACGCATCAATTGATGAACTCAGAGTTTCTTGGACGGGAATTAGGCCTGCCTTTGAAATAGATGGATTACGTTTTGAAGGCTCAAATCAAACTCAATCTTTATTAAAGATTCAGAAAATATATGGTCAGCTAAGCTGGAAATCTTTCTATCATCTAGCGCCTTATTTTCATGAGATCCACTTAGAAGGCGCAGAAATTTATGCCCAAAGAAATTCCAAGGGCGCACTCTCTATTGCTGGAATACCAATTAATAGTGGTTCAAGCGATTACTCTGCTGAGAATTGGCTATTTTCACAAGATGCAATTGAGGTAAATAATGTCAAACTATTTTGGGAT
Organism: Polynucleobacter meluiroseus; assembly: GCA_943329505.2. Lineage (GTDB taxonomy): Bacteria > Pseudomonadota > Gammaproteobacteria > Burkholderiales > Burkholderiaceae > Polynucleobacter > Polynucleobacter meluiroseus_E. The sequence continues at coordinate 4,581 of CALQED020000140.1, forward strand.
GACCAGC
>CALQED020000141.1 GCA_943329505.2 Polynucleobacter meluiroseus
AGGGCTTCAGTCTCACCAGAAGCATCATTGGCCTCTTTAATGCGATCTGGATATTTTTTAGAATCTTTAAATTTCAGCGGATCGGTTGGATAAATATCTGCGCCAATTTCATATCGACCTTTAGGGTCAAGTAAATTATCTAAACGCTGACGGGCACCAATGCGCATATGGTGACTGCATTTTGGGCAAACAGACAGATTGGCTTCAATGTCAGTGCTATAGAGAACGGTTTCGCAACTCGGGCATTTAACCCACAACCCTTCTGGTACCGACTTGCGATTTGCAGGATCAGTATGTTGTATTTGGGGAGGGAGTAATTTATCTATCCAGCTCATTAGTTTTGACTATCCAATGCGTCTCGAATCTCACGAATGAAGGTTTCCAGCGATTGTACTGCCTGGCCTGGGGGTGCATCTTCTAAAAGACGAATAATTCTGCTACCAATCACCACCGCATCAGCGCTAGCCGATACCGCCTTTGCACTAGCTGCATCACTAATACCAAAGCCTACGGCAATTGGAATATCGGTCTCCTCGCGGATTTTAGGCATCACGCTAGCCACATCTTGGGTATTGAGGTGCGATGCTCCAGTAACCCCACGCATTGATACGTAATAGATGTAACCAGATGCAATTTTGGCGGCTTCTTTGATACGCTCATGCGATGAGGTTGGCGCCAAGAGAAAAATGGGATCAATCCCAGCAACGCGCATGCGCGCAGCAAAATCAACACACTCCTCTGGTGGGTAATCTACCACCAAGACACCATCAACACCCGCTGCTTTTGCTTCAGTTGCAAAACGCTCTGCGCCCATTTGCTCAACAGGATTGGCATAACCCATGAGCACCACTGGGGTGTGCGCATCTTTTTTTCGAAACTCTTTAACCATTTCTAAACATGAATGCAAAGTTACGCCATGGGTTAACGCACGTTCAGAGGATCGCTGAATCACTGGTCCATCGGCCATCGGATCAGAAAATGGTACGCCCAACTCAATCACACTAGAACCGCCGCGAACCAATGCATGCATCAGTTCCACCGTCATGCCAGGATCAGGATCTCCAGCAGTAATGAAAGGAATCAATCCTTTTTTGCCAGTGGCTTTTAATTCCTTAAAGAGTGCGGTAATTTTTGACATGTATATTTCTTATTCTTTTATGCTTTTTTCTTGTTGTTCTTTAGCCTTCAGATCCCGTAGCTTGGGCAACGGTATGCATGTCTTTGTCGCCACGGCCAGAGAGATTTACCAAGATGGTCTTATCCTTGGGCAAAGTCTTAGCCAGCTTACAGGCATAGGCAATCGCATGGGCTGATTCCAGTGCTGGAATGATGCCTTCGATTTGACAGCAATCATGGAATGCTTGCAACGCTTCTTCGTCAGTAATAGCGACATAGTCAGCGCGACCAGAATCTTTTAACCAAGCATGCTCAGGGCCAACACCGGGATAATCCATGCCCGCTGAAACAGAATGGGTTTCCGAAATCTGCCCATTCTCATCTTGCAATAGATAAGTCCGATTGCCATGCAATACACCTGGCTTACCAACACACAGGGCTGCTGAATGCAAACCACTGCCTAGACCATGACCTGCAGCTTCTACACCAACCAATTTGACTTCTGGGAAATCAATATACGGATAGAAGATGCCCATGGCATTGGAGCCACCACCAACACATGCCAATACAAAATCAGGTTGACGACCCGTCATCTCTGGCATTTGTACTTTGCACTCTTCACCAATCACGCTTTGAAAGTCGCGCACCATCATTGGGTAGGGATGCGGACCTGCAACGGTGCCGATGATGTAAAAGGTGTTATCTACATTAGTTACCCAATCTCGCATTGCTTCATTGAGGGCATCTTTTAAGGTTTTAGTACCGGACTCCACTGGAACCACTTTGGCGCCTAGTAACTTCATCCGGAAGACATTTTGTGCCTGGCGAGCTACGTCGACAGAGCCTTGATAAACGGTGCAGTCCAGACCAAAGCGTGCGCAGATTGTTGCAGTAGCAACCCCGTGCTGCCCTGCTCCAGTCTCAGCAATGATACGTGGCTTACCCATACGCTTAGCCAACATCGCCTGACCAATCACGTTATTAATCTTGTGAGCGCCAGTATGGTTTAGGTCTTCACGCTTGAGGTAGATCTGCGCACCACCGAGCATTTCGCTCCAACGTTTCGCGTGATACACCGGCGATGGTCTACCAACAAAGTGTTTGAGTTCGTAATGAAACTCTTCAATAAACTCAGGATCGTATTGATATTTTGCATAGGCTGCTTTGAGCTCATCTAATGCATACATCAACGTCTCAGAAACAAACACGCCGCCGTAAGGACCGAAGTGTCCTCGTGCATCTGGCTTGTCGTACATAGCTACCTCTTTTGATTTATCTACAGCAAATTATTGGGATGATGCTTTGGCATCTACCGCGCGCACTGCCTTTACAAATTCAGCCATGAGCGCAGGATCTTTAACACCCCTGCTGCTTTCTACGCCACTACTGACGTCAACTGCGCAAGGATGCAGGCGTGCAATTGCCTCGCCCACGTTGTGCGTGTTCAATCCACCACTCAAAACGACCCGAGGCGCGTTTTCGCTTACCCATACCTGTGGAATTCCTTGCCAATCAAAAGGAACGCCTCCCCCACCATAACCCTCGACAAGGGCATCCAGCAGAAAAGCGTTTGCATCCCTATATTGTAGGGAAAATTCATCAAAAGCGAAGTCTGCCCCTACGCGAGCAGCTTTCATCCATGGCTCACCTTGGGCCAATTGAGCGCAACGCTGGGGGGTCTCATCCCCATGAAACTGCCATAACGTGATTGAGGCTGCAGCCCGAATAGCGGCAAACTCGGCATCAGTTGCATTGACAACCAATCCAACGGCATCTACGCCTGCTGGGAGCCTTGGAATGAGCTGGGCAGCGATATTCGGGCTTACAGCCCGAACGCTGGGTGGGTAAAAGACAAAACCAACGGCATCGACCCCTGCTAAAACAGCAGCATCCACATCTGCTGAGGTCTTTAAACCGCAGATTTTGACTCGGGTATGCCCCGACGAGTATGTCAATAAGCCCATAAATGAATGATAAGGCCTTAATCAGCCTATTGCCCCACCCTTATTTATGCTGAATAACCGTAGCAGGTAACCAGGAGTTCTCCAGCCAAGGCGCTGGGATGGCAAATTCTTCTGGGTAAGTAATTTTGGCCAAATACAGACCGTCAGACATAAAAGTAGGGGCCGCAATTCGCCTATCTTTGGCGGCTAAAACTTGCGCCATCCATTCGGGTCTTTGTCTGCCCTGTCCAATTTGTAGAAAGCAGCCTACTAAATTGCGCACCATATGGTGCAAGAAAGCATTACCGCTAATTCGAAAATATAACCAAGGTTCTTCAGAAATAATATCAATTGCATACAAGGTCTTGACTGGCGTCTTACTCTGACAATCCGAAGATCTAAATGAGCTGAAGTCATGTTGTCCAATGAGAAACTCGGCAGATTTTTTCATCCCCTCAATATCCAACCATTGCTTAGGTGGCAACATCACATAACCTGCGCGGGCATTGACCATCGGTGAACGACAAGGTCCCACATGTAAGGCATAAATATAAGTGCGCTCAAATGCAGAAAAGCGGGCGCTAAATTCATCTGGAACTTCTTTAGCCCAATTCACCACAATGGATGGCGGTAAAAATGAATTTACCCCCCTCACCCATGAAAAATCTTCACGTTCAACAGAGGTATCAAAGTGAACGACCTGGCCTAGGGCATGTACGCCAGTATCTGTTCTACCAGCTGTAATCGTCTGCACCGGAAAGCTTTTAGCCTCTTCACCAATAAAAGCGTTAAGTGCCTTTTCTAATTCTGCTTGAACAGTATTCTGATTGTGCTGAACTTGCCAGCCAGCATAGGGACTGCCATCATATTGAAGACCGAGCGCTATTCGCATCGCTCACCCCTAGACTGGACGATGTGCAAGCTCCGCCAATAAGCCTTGCGCTTCAATCGTGATTGCTGGATCTACTGAGTTACTGATTTGTAAGACTTCTTCTAAAGACTTCTTTGCAGCTACAAAGTCTTCGATCGTTATATAAGCACGGGCTAGATTCAGTTTCACGCGCAAAGTATCTGCCAGCAGGTTGCGATCTGTGGGAGCGATAAAGCGTGCAACTTCAGAGGGAACTTCTGTTGCAGGTTTTGAAAGATCGAGGTCAATGCCTGCGAACAAGGCCTTAGCCCGCTCAGGCATTTCAAATGGAGTAGCAGCTGTGCTTACCTTGCTAGGCTCTGGACTTGCCGCTTTAAACGCTGGAGCTTCTGACCGACGAGCATTGCGAGCTAAACCCCACAAAAGCAGTCCAGTAAATGCAATCAGTCCCATAGCCAAGAGCGCAGGTCCAAAACCGCCTAAACCAAAATTATTCTCAACAACTTTTTTCTCTTTCGATTTATTTAAAAGAGCTTGCAGCTCAGCAATACTCTTTTCAAGCTCCACTACACGCGCCTTAGCCTGCTCTAATTCTTTTTCTTGGGCAACCAAGTTTTCGGTAGAGCGTCGTTCCTGTTCATCACCCTCTG
>CALQED020000142.1 GCA_943329505.2 Polynucleobacter meluiroseus
ATGCCTCAGCATTTATCTTGAAACTATAGGATCAGGTAGGATTCAGACTTATATAAGAGAGGGCTCACAAAATCGCATTGATAGTCTTAGAGACTACCAGTCTGAAGCTCAGGTAGCGTGAAAGAGCCCCTAATTCATGCTCTGCTGGGGTCTGTGCCCAAATTTTGGGCACAGACGATTTGCCCTAATTCCCCGCTGGTAAAATTATCACAATTCAAAATTTTCATTCTTATTAGGACTTACATCATGGCAAAAGCACTAGAGGGGGTCAAAATCCTCGACTTCACGCACGTTCAATCGGGGCCAACTTGTACTCAGTTATTAGCTTGGTTTGGTGCGGATGTGATCAAGGTAGAAAAATCGGGTGAGGGTGATGCCACACGCGGGCAACTGCGCGATATCCCAGATGCTGATAGCTTGTATTTCACGATGCTCAATCACAACAAGCGGTCGATTACCGTGAATACTAAAACCCAAAAGGGTAAAGAAATTCTGGAGCGCCTCATTAAAGAGTGTGACGTCTTGGTGGAAAACTTTGCACCAGGTGCACTAGATCGCATGGGCTTTTCTTGGGAGCGTATTCAAGAACTCAATCCAATGATGATCATGGCATCGGTCAAGGGTTTTGGTCCTGGCCCCTATGAAGATTGCAAAGTCTATGAGAACGTCGCGCAATGTGCTGGCGGCTCTGCCTCAACGACTGGTTTTGATGATGGTCCTCCAATGGTGACTGGTGCGCAAATTGGCGACAGTGGCACTGGCTTACATTTAGCATTGGGGATTGTGACTGCACTCTATCAACGGACGCACTCTGGTCGTGGCCAAAAAGTATTGGCGGCTATGCAAGATGCAGTACTCAACTTATGCCGCGTGAAGTTGCGCGATCAACAGCGCTTAGAGCGTGTTGGCCTGATGCAAGAGTATCCGCAGTACCCGAACGGCGAATTCGGCGAAGCTGTGCCCCGCGCTGGTAATGCTTCTGGTGGTGGTCAGCCTGGCTGGATCGTCAAATGCAAGGGTTGGGAAACTGATCCAAACGCCTATATGTATGTCATCATTCAAGCCCCTGTTTGGGAGGCTGTTTGCAAAGTGATTGGCCGTGAAGACTGGATTACGGATGTGCGCTTCTCTTCACCAATGGCACGCTTACCCCATTTGATGGAAATCTTTGGCGAGATCGAAAAGTGGACTATGACCATGACGAAGTTTGAGGTTATGGATGTTCTCAATAAATACGATATCCCCTGTGGCCCAATCCTTTCTATGAAAGAAATTGCGGAAGAGCCAGCCTTACGCGCTACTGGCACTGTAGTTGAGGTTGATCACCCAATTCGAGGTAAGTACCTAACTGTTGGTAATCCTATCAAGATGTCCGATAGCCCAACTGATGTCACACGCTCACCTTTACTAGGCGAGCATACCGATGAGATTCTCAGCGAGCTTGGTTACTCGACCGATGAGTTGATTTCATTGCGTCACGATAAGGTAATTTAAGATGCGGGTCGCGCTGATTGGTAGTGCAGATTTTGGTAAGGCTGCATTAGAAGCTTTTTTAGATCGCGGTGATGAAGTGGTGGCTGTTTTTTGTCCGCCCGATAACCCTAAGTCAAGCAAACCAGAGGTCCTTAAAGAGGCTGCATTAGCAAGGGGTTTAAGCCCTTTGCAGTTTTCTTCCCTAAAAGGACCCGATGCTGCGCAAGCTATGATCGATAGTCAAGCTGATATCTGTGTCATGGCCTATGTGCTCCAGTTTGTGCCACAAGAACTGTGCAAGATCCCTAAGCATGGCACGATTCAATATCACCCATCACTACTGCCAAAATATCGCGGTCCAAGTGCTATCAATTGGGCAATTGCATTAGGCGAAGAAAAAACCGGCTTAACGATCTTCCGCCCATCTGATGGTTTAGATGAAGGCGAAGTCATTTTGCAGAAAGAAGTAGCTATTGGCCCAGATGACACCTTAGGAAAAATCTACTTTGACCATCTTTTCCCGATTGGCGTGAAAGCCTTGCTAGAGACTGCTGATTTAGTGGTGGCAGGCAAACATCAAGAAATAGTCCAAGATGAATCACAAGCGAATTACGAAGGTTGGTTTGATGCAAACGCAGCACAGATTCATTGGGCAACCCATATTAACCAAATTTATAACCTGATTCGTGCCTGTAATCCAGCACCTGGCGCATGGACGAAGTTTGGCGAACAAAAAGTACAGATCTACGATTGCCACAAACATGTCGTTGCTACCTTTGGTGCGGTAAAGGGTAAGCCAGGCGAGATCACGCAAATCACCTTGGATTCATTCTTTGTTACTTGTCATGGTGGGCGGATTGAAGTCCTAAAAGCCAAGGGTACTGGAGGTAAAGTCACTGGTGCTGAATTGGCTAAAGAATTGAATCTAGAAGTAGGGCAGTTCTTCGTTCTATAGATCCCCGGCTGAAGATCTGCTAACGGCTAATAGTAGTTTAAGCAAAGCATTACTTTTTCCAAACGCTTGCTAACCATGGCTGCTGTTCAATTGGAAGACCATTTGGCCTATAGTAATGTTCAATTTCAGTGAACTTTGCATTTGTCATAAAAGATCTCCAGCCTGCTAGATCATGATACGAGCCAAAGCGATCTCCATACCAACTTTCCTCATTATTACCACGAGGATTCGAGCTAAAAAGAATGCCGTTTGGTTTTAAGCAGGCCCATAAATCACCCAGTACTTTTGGCAAAAGATGATTAGGAATATGAAATAGTGAAGCATTGGCAAAAATGCCATCAAAGGCATTCTCTGGCAAATTTAAGTTAAAAAAATCTTGTACTAAAACTTTACAACCACTTTTAGTTTTCGCTATTTGAGCAGCTTGTTTGCTGCCTTCAAGACCCGTAGCGATATGACCAAGCTTAGTGAAGGTTTGTAGGTCTCTACCTGGACCACATCAAAAATCAAGAATATTAAATGGTGGTTTAGTCTTGATGGCCCTTAATAGAGCATTGATATTTTGACTCACATCATGACCTTGGGTACCCTCGTCATAAGAAATGGCGTTCTGGTCGTAATGGGTAATATTTTTTTGGGAAATCAGCCTAGATTCATCTAAGAGATTTTGTAGATTAGACATAGTCAGCATTACCTAATTTTAGTGGGAGTTATACCTGATTAAACTTTAATGCAGAAATGAGTATCCCTCTTCTATCACTCGGGAAGTGCTTAATTACTTAAATTGCCCATCTAAGTACTTTAATGACGTTAAAAACATTAAAAAATCTTTCAGCTATACACTCATTACTGTCATTTATTATGTAAGAAGCCAGTTACTAAAATCAAGTGCTAACTCTTAAACTTTACCTAAAGATATGTCTACTATAAAAATAGTCTACAGAAACTCAGAATGAATTTATTTCATGGGGCCTCTAGTTTCATAGTACTTTTTCTATCCTTAATTTTGGTCGTACTCTTATTGCGAAACTGGAACGTGATTGAGGCTGAGCAGAACCCGATGTTTTCAAAGTTGCTCACATCATTTGTTTTGCCCGCCTTTATTTTTAGCCAGGTCGCAACTTTACAAGTTAAATATTCCTATTTATTTTTTGGTGCGGCAATTCTCATATCTGAATTCATCACCGGGATCCTTTCTTGGGCTACCGGAAAATGGGTTTTACGTTTAGATAGGCCAAGTACTGGAGCCTTTATCTTAGGAAGTACTTTTGGCAGCGTCTCTCAGGTTGGCAATGCATTTTTAAAAGTAGTCTTTGACAATAATGCTGCAGTCAGTGCAATGGGAGTAGTCACTGGTCAATTTGGTGTAGGGCTACCAGTAAACATTGTTGGCCCAGTAGTTGCCAAATCCTTTGGTGATAGTGAGAATAAAAATTCTGCATTTAGCTTATTAAAGTCTATTTTCATGAATCCACCAACCATTGCGTTGATCTTGGGGATTTTATGGAATCAGTTGAATATTCCAGCTGATGGTTTTATCGTGAAGATTCTTTTTGAGGGGCTCAATATTGTCAGCTCCTCCATGACCTTTTTAGTAGCAGTCATTATTGGCCTCTCATTAAGGCCCATTCAGATGAAAGGAGTCTGGACGGTCTTAATCTTGGCTGCCTTTTTTCAACTGGTATTGCAACCCTTCATTACTTACGGCATTTTTAGTGTGCTAGGCGAGCAAAATGAGCATCATCAAGCAACATTATTTTTATCAGCGATGCCTGCAACACCTTTGGCTGTAGTGTTTTGCGCACGCTACGGCGCTAACTCTCAACTTGCTAGCCAAATCGTTATATTTACTTGCATATTGAGTCTGATTTCAATTCCGATTGCAAGTTTATTTATATAGTTTCATGAGGCACCAATGAAACGTTGGGTAGATGGAGGCCCACCAGTAAAGATTAAATCTCTAGGTTATCAATCAATCTCGTTTTACCAAGCTTGGCAGCGGTCAGAATCACCAGTGGCTCACCAGCACTTAAGCTTTCGTTAGATGCCGGTGCTAAATCGTTCTGTTGACGAATCGCAATGTAATCTGGTTGCCAACCACGACTGGCTAGTTTAGCTACTGCTGCTTTTTCAATTGCA
>CALQED020000143.1 GCA_943329505.2 Polynucleobacter meluiroseus
CATTGTTCACCCATGTTTACTGTTTATTTGCCTCACGGACCAAATCTTCATGCGGCATATGGCGTACATCAGACCCCTTAGCAACATAAATCACAAACTCGGCAATATTCTTGGCATGATCACCAATCCGCTCAATTGCCTTGGCAATCGTTAACATGTCTAAGCCAGTTGAAATAGCGCGAGGATCTTCCATCATATAAGTGATGAGTTTACGTACAAAGGCTCTAAACTCCTCGTCAATTTGGCGATCTTCTTGCACAACTTCAGCTGCAGCGACTGTATCTAAACGAGCAAATGCATCCAAACTTCTTCTGAGCAGAGATATCGCCATTTGCCCTGATAAACGAATTTCAGCAACATTGATATTGCTGGTTCCGCCAGAATCAATCAGGCGTTTCGTACGCTTAGCCACCCTTTCAGCTTCATCACCTGCACGCTCAAGATTAGTAATAGCTTTAGAGACTGCCATTACCAAGCGCAAGTCTCTAGCAGTAGGCTGGCGGCGTGCGATCAATTCTGTACATGCAGAATCAATCTGTATCTCTAGGTCATTGACTAATTTTTCATTTTCAATCACAACATTGCAGGTATCAAGATCCATTTGCGTGAAGGCACGCATAGCAGTTGAAATTTGGGATTCTACTAATCCACCCATTTCAAGCAAGCGGCTTGATAAGGAATTTAAATCAGCATCAAATTGTGAGGATAGGTGTTTATCTGGCATGAATTTCTCCAATTAACCAAAGCGGCCGGTGATGTAATCTTCAGTTTCTTTACGCTTAGGCTTAATAAATATTTCATCAGTTTTGCCATATTCAATCAAGCTACCCAAGTACATGTAAGCGGTATAGTCTGAAACGCGAGCTGCTTGTTGCATATTATGGGTCACAATCGCAATGGTGTAATCCTTTTTTAGCTCATGAATGAGCTCTTCTACCTTACCAGTAGAGATGGGATCTAATGCTGATGTTGGCTCGTCTAACAAGATAACGGAAGGCTTCACTGCAACTCCGCGGGCAATACATAGGCGTTGCTGTTGACCGCCAGAAAGCGATAAGCCGCTTTGATTTAACTTGTCCTTGACCTCATTCCACAACGCAGCTTTATTCAAGGCCCACTCTACCCGCTCATCCATTTCGGAACGTGACATCTTTTCATACAAACGCACCCCAAAAGCAATATTTTCATAAATCGACATTGGAAAAGGAGTGGGCTTTTGAAAGACCATACCAATACGTGAACGCAGCAAGTTTAAGTCTTGGCCTGGCTCCAGAATGTTTTGGCCATAAAAGTTGATCTCGCCTTCAGCACGTTGGCCAGGATAGAGGTCGTACATACGATTGAGTGTCCGTAACAAGGTAGATTTACCACAACCTGAGGGACCAATAAATGCTGTCACCTTGCCCTGCTCAATATCCAAATTGATTTTCTTAAGTCCCTGAAATGCGCCGTAATAAAAATTGAGATTACGTACCTCAATAGCATTTACAACCGTATTTTGTGGTTCCTGGTTTAATGTATCCACTCTACCCCCATGACTATCAAGCTGATTTAAGTCAAACATTGTTCTCATATTACTCATCATCCCTGTACCTTATCTCGAAATACGACACGTGCGAGGATATTGAGGCCAAGTACTGCGAAGGTAATCAATAAAGCCCCACCCCAGGCAAGATCCACCCAGTTGTCATAAGGACTCATGGCGAACTGAAAAATGACCACAGGCAAATTAGCCATTGGTGCGTTCATATTCGTTGAAAAGAATTGATTATTTAATGCCGTAAATAGTAGTGGTGCTGTCTCACCACTAACCCGTGCAAGAGCAAGCAGGATGCCGGTCATCACGCCACTTTGTGCTGCTCGGAGAGTAATCATAAAAGCCACTTTCCATTTTGGCGTTCCAAGTGCATAAGCTGCCTCACGCAAGCTCCCTGGCACAAGGCGGAGCATATTCTCAGTCGTACGAACTACTACAGGAATAGCAATCAGAGCCAAAGCAATAGTGCCGGCCCAGCCAGAGAAGTGCCTTACCTGGGCCACTACAAATGCGTATACAAATAAACCAATCACAATAGATGGTGCTGACAGCATGATGTCTGTAACGAATCGGGTGATCGCAGCAACTTTACTTCGATCACCATATTCAGAAAGATAAAGGCCAGCTAAAACTCCCACTGGGGTACTAATCAAAGTACAGCAGCCGATCAGCATCAAACTACCAACAATCGCATTGGCTAGACCGCCACCCTCAGACCCAGGTGCTGGAGTACTGTGTATAAAAAGATCTAAGCTGATCGAAGAAAAACCTTTAATGACTAGAACACTTAAGATCCAGAATAAAAAAACCATTCCTAGAGCCATGGCTCCCATTGAAAGAGTTAAGCCAATCTTATTTGCACGCTTGCGACGGGCAAAAATCTCTGGATTGATATTGGTGGCGTTGTTCATGATTTCAAGCCTTGCCTTTTTTCCATATTACTCAGCATCCACTTAGCACATGCAAGCACAATGAAGGTGATGATAAAGAGTGCAAGACCTAGGGCGTATAAGGAAGATAAATGGTTTCCAGCTTCAGCTTCACCAAATTCATTTGCAAGGGTTGACGCAATCGATGTGCCTGGAGCAAATAATGAAGCAGATAAACGCTGTGAGTTGCCAATAACAAAAGTAACCGCCATCGTTTCGCCAAGCGCTCGGCCTAAGCCAAGCATGACACCACCAATTACCCCCGCCTTAGTGTAAGGGAGCACTACATTCTTGACCACTTCCCAAGTAGTGCAGCCGATCCCATAAGCGGATTCTTTAAGTACTGGCGGGACAATTTCGAATACATCTCGCATCACTGAGGCAATAAAAGGCAGAATCATCATCGCTAAAATGAGTCCCGCACAAAGAACCCCGATACCATTAAAGGCGCCAGAAAAAAGAATGCCTAAGCCAGGAATTTTTCCAAGAGTAGCGGCCAAAGCTGGTTCAACATAATCGGCAAAAAGTGGAGCAAAAATAAATAGACCAAACATGCCATAGATGATTGATGGTACGGCAGCCAAAAGCTCCACTGCGGTTCCCAGAGGTCGACGCAAGGGGCCTGGGCAGAGCTCAGTGAGAAACACTGCAATTCCAAAGCTCAGTGGAACGGCAATGAGTAAGGCAATAAAGGAAGTTACTAAGGTACCGTAGATGGCAATTAAACCTCCAAATTGGCCATTCACAATGTCCCACTCTTGGGTGAAGAAAAACTCTAATCCAAAGGTATGGAGGGCTGGCCAAGCATTTATTACTAGGGAGATGATGATTCCTAGCAAGGCAATCAATACGGAGCAGGCAAAAAACTGAGTAATAGCGTGGAATAGGAAATCCTGAATGCGCTGAAGCTTTGCTATTCTCAGCGCTTGGGGTGTTGGAGCCGATTGAGACTGGGCGTTATCCATCATCGATTCATCATCTTTACAAATTGAAACAGCCCCGTCTTAGTGAGGCTGAGCAGCACTACAAAGGAATAAGTGAATTGCAAAATTTACTTTGTAACGATCTTAGTGAAAACATTCTTACGAATGAAGTCAGTGGTTTTATCAGGCATGGCAACATAATCTAAGTCTTCTGCCATCTTTTTGCCATCCTTAAATGCAAATTCAAAGAACTTGATCACTTCAGCAACATTTGCTTTATTTTCAGGGTTCTTGTAAATCAAAATAAAGGATGCGCCAGTGATAGGCCATGATTTTGCGCCTGGTGCATTGGTGATAAATGTACCCATACCTGGAATAGTAGACCAATCAGTACCAGCCGCTGCGGCTGCAAAGGTTAAGTCATCTGGCTCTACAAAATTACCATCTTTATTCTTCATAGAAATAAAGGTCATTTTATTTTTCTTGGCATAGGCATACTCAACATAACCGACAGAATTCTTAACCCGAGTAACGTTCGCCGCAACACCTTCGTTCCCCTTACCACCAACAGTAGATGTGGCTGGCCACTTAACAGAAGCACCCGAGCCAACAGAGTCTTTAAACAGGGTGCTAGTTTTGGCTAGGTAATCAGTAAATATTGCGGTTGTACCCGAGCCATCAGCGCGCACCACAACAGTAATAGGGCCGCTAGGAATCTTCACGCCTGGATTCATAATGGCGATACGCTTATCACCCCTGTCAGAAATAACAACCTGGTAAATATCGGCCAATTTAGGGCAGTCTATTTTGATTTCGCCTGGCTTTACGCCATCAACGTTGATCACTGGCACCACGCCACCAATAATTGCAGGAAATTGAACAAGGCCATCAGCCTCTAAATCAGAGAACTTGACTGGGTTATCAGTAGCTCCAAAATCAACAGTCTTAGCTTTGATTTGTTTAATACCACCTGATGATCCAATCGATTGATAATTTAAATTGGAGCCAGTCTTGGCTTTGTATGCTTCAGCCCATTTTGCGTAAATTGGGTATGGAAAAGTTGCGCCAGCACCTGTCATGTCCAGAGCAAATGCTGCAGGAGCAAGTGAAATAGCGCTAATCACTAGAGCTTTTTTCA
>CALQED020000144.1 GCA_943329505.2 Polynucleobacter meluiroseus
GGTAACGGAAAAATTATTCAAGAACTCGAGAGTGAGTTCCGGGGTGCCGGTTGGAATGTGATCAAGGTGGTATGGGGCGGTCATTGGGATGCTTTGTTTGCCCGCGATAAGAAGGGCATCTTGATGCAACGTCTAGGCGAGATCGTCGACGGCCAATATCAAACCATGAAGTCTAAGAATGGTGCTTATGTTCGTGAGACAGTGTTTAATACCCCAGAACTTAAAGCCCTTGTCAGCGATTGGTCTGACGATGAAATTTGGCATCTGAATCGTGGTGGCCATGACCCTCATAAAGTCTATGCAGCCTTTCATGCGGCTATCAATCATCACGATCAACCGACCGTGATCTTGGCTCACACCATTAAAGGTTACGGTATGGGCGGTTCTGGCGAAGCGATGAATATTGCTCACCAGGCTAAAAAAATGAACGATGATGATGTGCGTCGTTTCCGAGACCGTTTCGAGATTCCAGTAAAAGATGAGCAACTAGACGAGATGCCTTTAGTGAAGTTTGCTGATGGCAGTCCGGAGCTCGAGTACATGAAAGCGCGTCGTCAAGAGTTGGGCGGTTATTTGCCACAGCGTCGCACTAAAGCCGAGAGTTTGCCGGTACCAGCCCTAGAAGTCTTTGCACCTTTGTTGGAGGCAACTACTGAGGGTCGAGAGATTTCCACCACCATGGCATTTGTGCGCTTGCTCAATACCGTTGTACGCGACAAGACCATTGGTAAGCGCGTAGTACCAATCGTGCCAGATGAGTCCCGTACCTTTGGTATGGAAGGGATGTTCCGTCAATTAGGTATTTGGAATCAACTGGGCCAGCTTTACACCCCAGAAGATCATGATCAATTGATGTTTTATAAAGAAGACAAGACTGGTCAGATTTTGCAAGAGGGTATTAATGAGGCTGGCGGTATGTGCGATTGGATCGCTGCTGCAACTTCATACTCTACCCATGGCGTACCGATGTTGCCGTTCTATATTTTCTATTCCATGTTTGGATTCCAACGCATTGGCGACTTAGCTTGGGCGGCAGGGGATATGCGCAGTCGTGGTTTCTTGCTCGGCGGTACCGCTGGTAGAACCACGCTGAATGGTGAAGGTCTGCAACACGAAGATGGTCACAGTCATCTGTGGAGCTCAGCAGTACCAAACTGTATTAGCTACGATCCTACCTTTGCCTTTGAGTTAGCCGTAGTGATTCAAGATGGTATGCGGCGCATGCTTGAAGTGCAAGAGGATGTCTATTACTACATCACTTTGATGAATGAGAACTACTCTCACCCAGCAATGCCAAAAGATGCTGAACAAGACATCATCAAGGGTATGTACAAGCTGAAGTCGGTGGGTGATAGCCAGGCGAAACTGCGTGTTCAACTCTTAGGTTCTGGCACCATCTTCCGCGAAGTCATCGAAGCAGCAGAGATGCTGCAAAAAGATTGGAATGTTGCCTCTGACTTGTGGGGTTGCCCAAGTTTTACTGAGTTAGCGCGCGATTGGAATACAGTACATCGTAGCAATCTTCTGAATCCAACTGCAACTCCTACGCTTTCTCATGTAGAGCAGTGCTTGAAAAATACTACTGGTCCCGTCATTGCAGCAACTGACTATGTGCGCTTGTTTGCTGAGCAAATTCGCCCAGCGATTCAGCACCTAGAGCGCCGTTATGAAGTTTTAGGCACTGACGGTTTTGGCCGTTCTGATACTCGTGAAAAACTCCGTGACTTCTTTGAGGTTGATCGTCGCTGGGTAGTGATCACCGCCTTGAGATCTTTGGTTGATGCAGGTCAACTCGATCGTCAAATATTAGCCCAAGCCATTCAGAAGTACGGCATCGACACCACTAAACCCAACCCAATGACGGTTTAATACGAGATTAATTTATGACTCAAATGATTGAAATCAAAGTACCCGACATTGGTGACTATAAAGATGTACCGGTAATTGAGGTATTGGTGAAAGCTGGCGACAAGGTAGAGAAAGAGCAATCGATTGTCGTTCTCGAATCTGATAAGGCTACGATGGATATTCCTTCATCCCACTCTGGTGTGGTGAAGGAGGTGAAGGTCAAAGTCGGTGATAACCTTTCTGAGGGAACGATTATTCTGCTCTTGGAAGAGGGTGCAGCAGCATCTGCTCCTGTATCTGCTCCTAGTCCGGTAGCTGCGGCTCCTGCACCTGTAGCTGCACCAGCAGCGCCAGCAGTGGAACCGCCCATTCCAAGGGCACCAGCGCCTCCTCCTATTAGTAATTCGCCTCCTCCAGAAGATGCAGCTTTCAGTCACGCTAGCCCGTCAGTGCGAATGTTTGCCCGCAACTTGGGTGTCACCATTGCACAAGTAAAAGGCTCTGGTCCCAAAGGACGCATTACTCAAGATGACGTACAGGCATTTGTAAAAGCGGCTATGAGCGGTGGTGGTATCTCTGGAACAGCTGCAGCTTCTAGTGGCGGCAGTTTAGGTGGTCTGAACTTAATTCCTTGGCCAAAGGTCGATTTTGCAAAGTTTGGTGAGATTGAGCGCCAGCCGTTAAATCGCATCAAGAAAATTACAGCCGCTAATCTGGGTCGTAACTGGGTAATGATCCCAGCTGTGACCTATCACGAAGATGCTGATATTACTGATTTGGAAGCCTTTCGGGTGCATACCAATAAAGAGAACGAGAAGAAGGGCGTCAAGATCACCATGCTCGCCTTCCTAATGAAGGCTACTGTCGCTGCATTGAAAAAATATCCAGAATTTAATAGTTCACTAGATGGTGATGATTTGATTCTGAAGAAGTATTTCAATATTGGCTTTGCTGCAGATACTCCCACCGGCTTAGTCGTACCCGTCATTAAAGATGCTGACAAGAAGGGCATTTTTGAGCTCGCCAAAGAAACCTCTGAGTTAGCAGCACTCGCCCGAGATGGCAAGTTAAAACCAGATCAAATGCAAGGAGCGAGTTTTACGATTTCATCATTAGGTGGCATCGGTGGAACCTATTTCTCTCCAATTGTGAATGCTCCTGAAGTTGGTATTTTGGGTGTGAGTAAAGCAGCGATGAAGCCGGTATGGGATGGCAAGCAATTTGTGCCACGACTCATTTGTCCCTTATCTCTCTCCGCAGATCATCGCGTGATTGATGGCGCCTTGGCAACACGCTTTAATGTCTATATGGCTCAACTCTTAGCCGACTTCCGTCGCGCTTCTCTGTAAGGAGAATGTATGGCTAAGCAAATGATCCTCGTGCCCGATATTGGTGATTACTCAGATATACCAGTCATTGAAGTATTGGTAAAAGTAGGTGACGTGATTGAGAAAGAGCAAGCATTGCTTGTACTCGAATCTGACAAAGCAACCATGGAGGTGCCTGCTGATACTGCTGGAACTATCATTAGTATTGCAGTCAAGCCGGGCGATAAAGTGAGCAAAGGATCAGTGATTGCTGAGATTGAGGCAAGCACTGCCGCAGTAGCGCCTGCCTTAAAACCAGCAGCAGCTCCTACAGCTCCTATAGCTCCAGCAGCATCTACAGTTCCCGCCCCTAAAGCGGGTCAGTACAACGGCAAGGTTGATCACGAATGTGAAGTATTGGTCCTAGGTGCCGGCCCTGGTGGATATAGTGCGGCATTCCGGAGTGCAGACTTGGGAATGAGTACAGTTTTAGTAGAGCGTTATGCCACTTTAGGTGGCGTATGTCTGAACGTAGGCTGCATTCCTTCAAAAGCTTTGCTGCACACCACGGCTGTCATGGATGAAGTCAAGACCATGGCAAAGCATGGCATTACATTTGGCGAGCCTAAGATTGAGATTGATCAATTGCGCGGCTATAAAGAGTCTGTGATCGCGAAATTAACTGGTGGATTGGCGGGTATGGCCAAGGCACGTAAAGTGAAAGTCGTCCGAGGTATGGGACGTTTCTTAGACGCAAACCATGTCGAGGTAGAGCTCACCAATGGTGAAGGTCAAGAGTTAACGGGCCAAAAAGAAGTGGTGCGTTTTCAGAAGGCGATCATCGCAGCCGGAAGTCAGCCCGTGAAACTGCCGTTCCTGCCAGAAGACCCTCGCATTGTTGATAGCACTGGCGCCTTATTGCTCAAGAGCATTCCCAAAAGAATGTTAGTCATTGGTGGTGGCATCATCGGTTTAGAGATGGCAACTGTCTACAGCACCTTGGGCTCAAGTATTGATATTGCCGAGATGATGGATGGCCTAATGGCTGGTGCCGATCGTGATTTAGAAAAGGTCTGGGAGAAATTTAACGCCGGACGATTTGCCAAGATCATGCTGAAGACGCGCGCTGCTAAAGCAGAGGTCAAGCCTGATGGAATTCAGGTGAGCTTTGAGGGCGAGAATGCGCCTGCTGACCCACAAACTTATGACTTGGTACTCGTTGCTGTTGGGCGCACGCCAAATGGCAGGAAGATTGCTGCTGATAAAGCAGGTGTCCAAGTAGATGAGCGTGGCTTTATCCCAGTCGATAAACAAATGCGCACCAATGTCCCCAATATTTTTGCGATCGGCGACTTAGTTGGACAACC
>CALQED020000145.1 GCA_943329505.2 Polynucleobacter meluiroseus
CAACTCAAGAACAAAACGCTAAATTAGGAATTTTGGAGTAATCTTGTGGCAATAGAACCAAGGAGACAAATTGAGATTTGTTTATGTATTCGGACTCTTTTTAATGCTTAATACCCCTGCAATGGCCCAACTTGAAGTAATCATCTCCGGCGGCTTTCAAGGCCCCTATACTCAAATGCTTCCGGCTTTTGAGGAGATGTATGGCATCAAAGTGATTACCAAGTCAGGAGCATCACAAGGCTCTGGCCCTAAAACTATTAAGGCGCAACTTGCGGCTGGTGTAACGGCAGATGTGGTGATTTTGTCTCGCGAAGGTTTAATGGATCTCATTGCTGAAAATAAAATTGTGCCAAATTCAGATATGGACTTAGCACAAGCACCTTTGGGGCTAGCTGTGTCAGCAGGCAATCCTAGACCAGATATTTCTACAGTGAAAGCCTTCTCAGATGCATTAGTGAGTGCTAAAAAAATTGTTGTGCCAGGAAGCACTAGTGGCATCTACTTGACTAGCGAGCTATTCCCAAAACTGGGTATCAGCAATCAAATCTCTACTCAAGTGACAGAGCGTGGCTCTCAAGCAACTGCTCTGTTAGCTGCACGCGAGGCTAATATTGCGGTTCAGCCTAGTAGCGAGCTAGTGAACATTTCTGGAATTGATTATGTCGGACCAATCCCTGCCGAGCTGCAATTAATTCAAACCTTCGCAGCGGCAAGAGTCGTGAATTCATCTAATACAGAGATTGCCAAAAAACTCATTGAATACCTTAGCTCACCAAATGCAGCCGGACCCATTGAACATGGCGGCATGAATACTATTCGCTAAGATAAAGCCTCAAGCAAGCCAAGTTGTAAAGTCTTCTGCAGCAACTCGAGGAGCGCGGAAAGTATTGACGATATCTTCCTGATCGGCATAGCCTACTGCCATCCCACAGACAAGCATCTCATGCTCTTGAGCCCCAATCAGTGGCAGAATGATTTTGGAGTAATGATTCCAGGCGGCTTGTGGACAAGTATCTAAACCCTCTCCTCTAGCGGCAACCATGAAATTTTGTAGAAACATTCCATAATCCAGCATAGAGCCTTTACCAAGTTCTTGATGAATTGTGAAAAATATTCCTATCGGTGCGCCAAAGAATTCAAAGTTTTTTCGATGCTGAATATGCATCTTCTCTTTCTCATCCTTAGCAATGCCAAGCAATCCATATAAGCTCCAACCATTTTCACGACGTCGATCAATATAAGGACTAAACCATTTTTGGGGGTAGTAGTCATACGCCGCTTGATATTCTTTGGTCAATTCAGGTTGCTTGGCAATGCTGTCATATACGGCACAGACTTTTTTGCATAGCACGCCTAGTTTGTCGCCCTCAAGAACATATACTTTCCAAGGTTGCGTATTGGATCCCGATGGCGCCCTTGCTGCAAGATTGAGAAGCCTCAAAATCTGCTCTTTCGAAACTGGCTCTTTGGTAAAGGCCCGGGTAGACCTCCTAGACTCTATCGCTTGGCTAACAGAATTCATTTTTCTCTCTTTTACTCTTCAGCACTCTTTGGATATGGTATTTTGACTGATTCTTTTTTAATAGTCTTTCACTTTCCAACAACATGATCAATATCCCTAGACCCCGCCGCTCAGTACTGTATATGCCAGGCGCCAATACTAGAGCTCTAGAAAAAGCCAAGACCTTAGCAGCTGATTCCCTGATTTTAGATCTGGAAGATGCGGTAGCACCTGACGCTAAAGCCAACGCGAGGAAAAATATTCTGGCGGCATTAGAAACAGGCTTTGGTCATCGTGAAGCGGTGGTCAGAATCAATGGCCTCAGCACTCCTTGGGGGCTGGATGACTTAAAAGCATTTGCTAACAGCAAGGCTGATGCCATCGTGTTGCCGAAAGTAGAATCTGCCGCACAAATACAGGAAGTCGCCAAGCTTCTTTGGGAATTGAATGCACATCCTGACCTAAGGATTTGGGCCATGATTGAAACACCGCAGGCGATTTTTAGGTTACAAGAGATCGCCAGTTCGCACCCTCTTTTAGAAACGCTTGTTTTAGGTACCTCTGATCTCGTCAAAGATTTACATGCAAGACATACTCCCAATCGAATAGAGACACAAACTGCACTTTCACTTGCCATCCTCGCTGCGAGAGCATATGGCCTATGTGTGTTAGATGGCGTGCATCTTTCTTTGAATGATGAAGCAGGATTACGTCATGCCTGTATTCAAGGCAGAGATATGGGGTTTGACGGTAAGACGCTGATTCACCCGAATCAAATTGAAATGGCTAATGCATTTTTTGGTCCATCACCAGAAGAAGTTGCTGAAGCAGAAGAACGCATTTCTGCCTATGAAGCAGCAATTCAGTCTGGCGCAGGCATTGCTGTTCTCAATGGAAAGCTGATTGAAGAGCTCCACATTCAGGATGCCAAGCGAATTTTGACATTGGCAAAATCTATTCAATCATTTGCGGAATAAGCACTAAGAAAGCGTTTGCTAGCAATCGTGTAATTCCGCCTGAGTGATATGCTGAGATTGCACTACATGAGTGCGTGAAATACCCAATCATTTAGGGTATTTCCCAAAAACAGTTGATTTTGTTGCCTTTGGGAAGGTCATGCCAAAACACCCAAATGGTGCATCTGGTTTTCTAAATTGTGCACAGTAGTAATTACTACTAATTTTTGGAACATATTATTAGGCATGCGTATCAAAATTACCAAAAGCTTGGTGCTAAACGCCCAAATTCATAACACGGAGACTATTCCAGAAGCCCTCTTTCCAGAGGGAGAGTATCTTGCCAATCTGACTTCCGATGGCAAAATTGAGGTTATTAATACCAAAACAACCAAGGCCCTTTTCTCCTTCTCACAATTTAGAGAAAAGATCTCTCAAGGAGACTTTGTGGTGGTAGAAAGCTAAAGATTCTAGTGCTCTAAGCCGAGACCTTTATAACTCACTCAAATGCATTAGGACTACTGGCTTGAGGATCCGAAGGAATACGACCTTCTGGTGTGCAAGCTATCCCGAAAAAGTCGATATGCGTTGATAATGATCTACTCCATTAAATAAAGCATTGAATCTTATGTTGCCTTGCATCGAAATCGAAACTCAAACTAACCCAAGCGCTGCGGTCATTTGGCTGCATGGCCTTGGAGCAGATGGCAATGATTTTGTACCCATCATCTCAGAACTAGATCTAGATGGGTGTCCTGGAATTCGGTTTATTTTCCCAAGTGCGCCCAGCATGCCAGTGACCGTCAATGGTGGCTATGTGATGCCCGCCTGGTATGACATTGTTGGCCGAAATCTTATGGATCAAGAGGATGCTGCCGGCATTCATCGCTCAGCCGACTCCATCAGCGCGCTGATGGAACGCGAAGCAAGTCGCGGAATCGCTTACGACAAGATTGTTCTAGCGGGCTTTTCGCAAGGCTGTGCAATGGCATTACATATTGGCCTCCGCTTTCCACATCAGCTAGCCGGCATTATGGCCCTTTCTGGATACTTGCCCCTAGCAATGTCACTGAGTACTGAAAAACATTTAGCCAATCAACATACTCCCATCTTTATGGCGCATGGCCTATATGACTCAGTGGTGATTCCTGAACGAGCTGAGGCTTCTTATGCCATGCTTGAGAAAATGGGTTACCAAGTCGATTGGAATGAGTACCCTATGGAGCACTCAGTCAATCCTGAAGAGTTGATGGATATCTCACGATTTTTACAAAGCGTGCTGACGAAATCCTAAGTCTCAAACATAGAGACCACTAAATATGAATGTGCGGTAACGCTTTATAGCTTTTTACTGAAGCTATATTGAGCAAACCCTTGTTCTGCTACCCCAAACCACTGCGCTTCCATATTTCTAAATACACGGTAATCTTCAAATATCTTTTTGAACTGAGGATTTTTTGCAGACTCTTCTGCATACGTTTCCTGACTTGCTTTAAAACATGCATCCAGAATTGAAGTATTAAACTTTCGCAGAATGGCGCCATTTTGTATAAGGCGTTGCAAAGCAGGCGGATTTAACGCATCGTACTTTGCGCACATATCGGTATGCGCCTCGTAACAAGCTGCCTCCCATGATGCCTGATAGGCAGGTGGGAGTGAATCCCATTGCTTTTTATTTACCAAGAATGAGAGTCCAGCAGCGCCCTCCCAAAATGCAGGGTAGTAATAGTTTTTGGCTACTTTTGCTAAGCCCAGTTTTTCGTCATCGTATGGTCCAACGAATTCGGCAGCATCGATGGTGCCTTTTTCTAAAGCAGAATAAATTTCACCCGCTGGTAATTGCTGTGGCACCACACCTAACTTGGCTAATACTTGACCAGCAAAACCGGCAATGCGGAATTTCAGGCCCTTGAGGTCCTCTGGCGATTTGATCTCTTTACGAAACCAACCGCCCATCTGCGTCCCAGTCTGACCACCCAGGAAATTGACAATGTTATAGCTCGCATACAGCTCTCGCATGAGCTTCATACCATTGCCATGAAGCATCCA
>CALQED020000146.1 GCA_943329505.2 Polynucleobacter meluiroseus
CAAAATTTATTACCGTCACAGCGGATACCCAGGTGGTATTAGTTCGACCAACTTCGATAAGATGCAAGACCGTTTCCCAGGTCGCGCTTTGGAGAAGGCTGTGAAGGGTATGTTGCCAAAAGGCCCACTAGGTTATGCCATGATTAAGAAATTAAAAGTCTATGGCGACGCCAGTCATCCGCATGCGGCTCAACAGCCAAAAGCGTTAGAGATTTAAGGAAACCAAATGGCTATTAATTACGGAAATTGGAATTACGGTACAGGTCGTCGCAAGAGCTCTGTAGCACGTGTATTCATTAAATCTGGCAAAGGTGAGATTACTGTTAACGGTAAACCTATCGATGCTTACTTTGCTCGCGAAACATCACGCATGATCGCTCGTCAGCCTTTGGCTCTCACAGCCCACCTAACAACCTTTGATATCAAAGTAAACGTTTCTGGTGGCGGTGAAACTGGCCAAGCTGGTGCAGTTCGTCATGGTGTTACTCGCGCATTAATTGACTACGACAACACTTTGAAGCCAACACTGTCTAAGGCAGGTTTGGTTACTCGTGATGCTCGTGAAGTTGAGCGTAAAAAAGTTGGTCTGCACGGCGCGCGTCGTCGTAAGCAGTTCAGCAAGCGCTAATTCTTTCAGTCGCTTAAGTTTTATCGAAAGGGTCGCGCAAGCGGCCCTTTTTGTTTCTACAATTGAGGTATTCAGTAGTTATATTGAAAACTGCTCTTAGCCGGTATTTTGGAGAATGACATGATTAAGGTTGGCATCGTTGGCGGCACCGGATATACCGGGGTGGAATTATTACGTTTGTTGGCGCAACACCCTGAAGTAAGCATTGTTGCTATTACCTCTCGTACAGAAGCTGGTATGCCAGTAGCTGAGATGTTCCCATCCTTGCGTGGCCGTGTTGATCTGAAATTCACGACACCAGATGAAGCCAAATTAAATGAGTGTGATGTGGTGTTCTTTGCAACACCGCATGGTGTTGCTATGGCGCAAGCAAAAGAATTGCTGGCTAATAACGTAAAGATTTTGGATCTAGCTGCTGACTTTAGACTCAAAGATGTCAAAGAATTTGCCAAGTGGTATGGCATGGAACATAGTTGCCCAGAAATTTTGGCTGAGGCTGTGTATGGTTTGGCAGAGATTAATCGTGAAGCCATTAAAAAGGCACGCGTGGTTGGTTTGGCTGGTTGCTATCCAACTTCCGTTCAACTGGGTCTTGCGCCTTTACTGTCGCCAAAATCTACTGGCGGTAAGCAGTTGATTGATGGCACCCACATCATCTCTGATTCAAAGTCAGGAACTTCAGGTGCGGGACGTAAGGCAGAGATTGGCACATTACTTTCAGAGGCAAGCGATAACTTCAAGGCTTATAGCGTTAAAGGCCACCGCCATCTTCCTGAAATTGTGCAAGGTTTAAAGGCAATTGCAGGCCACGATCAAATTGGTCTGACATTTGTGCCACATCTCACGCCGATGGTGAGAGGGATTCATTCGACTCTATATGTGCGCTTGACTGAGGCCGGTAAAGATTTTGATTACCAAGCGCTTTATGAAAACTTCTATAAGGGTGAGCCTTTTGTAGATGTAATGCCTGCCGGCAGTCACCCAGAGACTCGTTCTGTGAGGGGCAGTAATGGCATTCGGATTGCAATCCACCGTCCAGGGGGCGGTGACACGCTAGTCATTTTGGTGGTTGAGGACAATTTAGTAAAGGGCGCTTCAGGCCAGGGTGTCCAGTGCATGAACCTTATGTTTGGCTTACCTGAAACCATGGGCCTCACTCAGATTGCGGTTTCACCCTAGTAAGGGAGGTAATTTTGCCAATTAATGCCCCTTCAGCAAGCCTGGCATTTAAAGCCTAGAATGTCAGTATTGCCTTTTGATTTAGGAGTAAACCATGACCCAATTAGCTACCCAAGAAATTGCACAACCTGCACAAGATTTAGCCGAGCCACCAACTCCATTGGTGTTTACGGATAGCGCTGCCGCAAAAGTGGCTGACTTGATCGCCGAGGAAGGCAATCCAGAGTTGAAGTTGCGCGTGTTCGTTCAAGGCGGTGGTTGCTCAGGATTTCAGTATGGCTTCACATTTGATGATGCTGTGAATGAAGATGACACTCTCTTTGAAAAGAATGGCGTTACTTTGTTAGTAGACTCAATGAGCTTCCAATATTTAGTTGGTGCTGAAATTGACTACAAAGAAGATATCAACGGTTCACAGTTTGTGATCAAGAACCCTAATGCAACAACCACTTGTGGTTGCGGATCTTCTTTCTCTGCTTAAGGACATTGGAAACTACGCAGGATAGCAAGCGCCTAGAATTCTAGGACCCTTCGCTCCCGTAACGGCTGGCAAATTTGCTGGCCGTTTTTCTTTGTGGGCCCACGCAAGCCATGCAAATGCAAGACCTTCAACCAGTTGCGGATCAATACCTACAGCATCGCTGCTCGTGATTTCTAAAGGCTCTTTAAAGAAATGCTGCCCCTTCACTTTAAGTAAGTTCATTAAAGCTTTATTACGAGCCCCTCCTCCACAGATAATCAGCTTCTGGGTTTGTGGGGCATGACGCACTAAAGCCTCTAGCGCTGAGTGTGCAGTTAAATGTAATAGTGTTGCTTGTACATCCTCGGCATGATGATTGTCTTTGCCTATTTTTTCTTGTAACCAAGCCAGATGAAAATCATCCCTTCCAGTACTTTTCGGCGGCGCCTTAGTAAAAAAGGAATCTGCCAGCATCTTTGCTAGGAGCTCTTCATTTACTTTTCCTTGTAATGCCCAAGTGCCATTTTCATCAAAGGCATTGCCTTGGTGTTCATGTATCCAGGCATCCATCAACATATTCCCAGGACCGCAATCAAAGCCACTAACCTCTCCATTTTTAGGTAGGAGCGTGAGATTGGCAATGCCGCCAATATTGAGAATGGCCAGATTCTCTGGAGAAGAAAATTGTTGCGCATGAAAGGCAGGTACCAATGGGGCACCATGACCACCTGCAGCGACATCACGACTTCTAAAATCCGCGATGACATCTATTCCCGTCTTTTCGGCTAGAAGTGCAGGGTTGAGTGTCTGGTGGGTATAGGCCATATCCCCAAGGTGTGGTTGGTGACGAATAGTCTGACCATGAGCGCCGATAGCGGCAATATCGGAAGCATTCAAGTTGGCCTTCTTCAGGAGTTGACTGACGACTTCTGCATAAGCCAGAGCCAAGGTATTTCCAGCCTGCTTTTCCCGGTGGAGCTCATTAGGGCCAGGACATTGAAGCTCAAATAAGGCATTCCGAAGTTCAGGGCTAAAGGGTGCACTCACTGCTTCCAGAGCACTTGTTTCCCCGCTGGGCTCAATCTTCGCTAGAACAGCATCTATCCCATCTAGGCTGGTTCCAGACATAAGGCCAATGTAGAGGGATTGCAGTTTGTTCATCTAGTTCTCAGGAATGCGACAATTATGCTTAATAATTTAAATACTAAATAACTGTATCAGCATCCGAATCAGTATGACGGCCAAACCAGAACAAAAATATCCCTTAACCCCCGAAGTGTTTGCAGCACTTGAAGTCACTAAACGTGGTTGTGATGAGCTATTAGTTGAGGCTGATTGGGTCCAGAAGTTGGCTCGTAGCCTAGCCACCAAGACTCCACTTCGGATTAAGCTGGGTTTGGATCCAACGGCGCCCGACATTCATTTGGGGCATACGGTGGTTCTGAATAAATTACGCCAGTTACAAGATTTAGGCCACACCGTTATTTTCTTGATTGGTGATTTCACCAGCATGATTGGTGATCCATCGGGCCGCAATGCTACACGTCCACCGTTGACTGCTGAAGAAATTGCTGTCAATGCTGAGACTTACTATCGTCAAGCGAGCATGGTGCTCGATCCTGCGAAAACAGAAGTGCGTTACAACAGTGAGTGGTGTGATCCTTTGGGTGCACGCGGCATGATTCAGTTAGCAGCAAAACATACAGTGGCTCGTATGTTGGAGCGTGACGACTTTACGAAGCGTTATCGCAATGGCGTCCCAATTTCAATTCATGAGTTTTTGTATCCGCTAATGCAAGGCTATGACTCTGTTGCACTTAAAAGCGATTTAGAGCTTGGGGGTACTGATCAGAAATTCAATCTCTTGGTTGGTCGTGAACTCCAACGTGAGTATGGCCAAGAGCCTCAATGTATTTTGACTATGCCTTTATTGGTTGGTCTAGATGGCGTTGAGAAGATGAGTAAGTCCAAAGGAAACTACATTGGCATCAGCGAACCTGCCGGCGATATGTTTGGCAAACTCTTGAGTATTTCAGATGATCTGATGTGGGATTACTTCACATTACTGTCATTTAGACCCATGTCTGAAATCGATCTGATGAAACAAGAAGTGGCTGCTGGCCGCAATCCAAAAGATTGCAAAGTATTACTCGCACAAGAAATCGTTGCACGTTTTTATTCTCAGGCCGCAGCAGAAAAAGCGCTTGAAGACTTTAATCATCGGG
>CALQED020000147.1 GCA_943329505.2 Polynucleobacter meluiroseus
AGTTAGCAGAAGAGCAAATCGCAGACTTAGATCTGCAATTACTCAAGCGCAAACTACGCACTACTCAGTCTCCTTGTGATACCAAAGCATTAGTGGAGGGTCGTGAACTGAAGGCCTTTTGTAGTAATGACTATCTTGGTCTTGCAAACCATCCTGAGATTGCAAAAGCCTTATCTGAAGGCTCTCAACAATACGGCGTAGGTAGTGGCGCTTCTCACCTCATCAGCGGCCACAGTATTGCGCATGACTTATTGGAAAGTCGCTTAGCATCTCTACAAAGCACCCACATACCCAAAGCGCGCGCATTATTTTTTAGCACGGGCTATCTTGCCAATCTCACCGCTGTCACCGGTTTAGCAAGGCTTGCGGCACATGGCAATACCAGCATTTACTCGGCCAAACTTAATCATGCTTCACTGATTGATGGCGTTCGCCTAGCAAGTGCACAAACTAACGCTGCAGTGACGCTGTTTGATCACACACAACTTTACTCATTGACTGAAGCACTCAAAAAAGATACTAGGCCGCTCAAACTTATTGTCACTGATGGTGTTTTCAGTATGGATGGCGATCTTGCGCCCGTTAAAGAAATTTTAACCATTGCGAATGAACACGATGCCTTATTGTTGATAGATGATGCCCATGGCTTTGGGGTATTAGGTGAACAGGGCCACGGTATTTTGGAGCAAGAAAATATTTGCTCAGACCGAATCATCTATATTGGCACCCTTAGCAAGGCTGCTGGGGTCAGTGGCGCATTTATCTGCGCACAAGCTGATTTTATTGAGTGGTTGATTCAAAAAGGTCGTCCCTATATTTATAGTACCGCTACGCCACCTGCGATTGCGCATGCCTTACTCAAAAGCCTCGAGATCATTGAATCAGATGAAGGCAAACAACGTCGCACTCACTTGCATCGACTCATTACTATCTGGCAAAAAGAGATGCATTTCTCAAAATGGGAAAAGATGTCTTCATATACAGCCATTCAGCCCTTAATTCTGGGCAGTAATGCAAATGCCTTAATGACCGCCAAACTATTAGATGATGTGGGTTATTGGATCCCTGCCATCAGGCCACCTACCGTACCCGTTGGTAGTTCACGTTTGCGGATTACGTTTTCTGCAAATCATAGTGAAGATGACTTACGTGCCCTCATCAATACACTGCAATTGATAGAGCGGCAAGTTATTGAAAAGAATCTCTAATGAATAAAACCCCTGGATTCTTCATTACAGGTACAGATACTGAAGTTGGAAAAACTTTAGTGAGCGGTGCGATGATTCTCAAGCTACGAGAGCAGGGTAAGAAAGTTCTTGGGTTTAAACCTGTGGTCGCCGGCACCTACCATGGTCAAGACGGTCAATTGCTCAATGAAGATTTAGAGACCTTGCGAGTTGCTTTAGGGTTCGCCCCTGACCAACTTAGTCTATGTTCTTATGTTCTAGATACTCCTGCCGCGCCGCACTTGGTGGCTAAATCCAAAGGTATCTGCCTTGAGCTGGACACTATGCTGCGGGCTTATAGCGAGATTCAAAAGCAAAGTGATTGTGTCGTGGTTGAAGGAGCGGGTGGTTTTTTAACTCCAATAAATGATCAAGAAAATTTGGGTGACTTCGCAGCGAAAATTCATTTACCGATCATTCTAGTTGTGGGCATGAAACTGGGCTGTATTAATCATGCCCTTCTCACAATGGAAGCACTAAAGTCGCGTAATTTAATCATTGGGGGTTGGATTGCCAACACCCTCTCTCAAGAAATGCCTTTATTAGACGCAAATATTGAGACCCTTCAGGCCAAAATTGCTGTACCTTTTTTAGGGTTAATTCCATCTTTACCACCAGTACTTCAAAAGCCCGATAACAGCCCTTACTCAATTAAGGCGCTTGAATTTGCTGCACAGCACCTTCAATTACCATTAAGCAATTAGATCAGCAATAAATCCACCTAATCGCCCTATAAAGGGCTGCTAGAGTGCTTCTTAGACTACTTTCAGATAAGATGAAGGCATGCATTTACTTCCTGAAATCCTTGAATCCTCAGAAGCAATCCAAGAGATTCGTCGCAATATTCATGCTCATCCTGAATTGCGTTTCGAAGAAAACCGCACATCAGATCTGGTTGTAGAAGCACTATCGAGCTGGGGTATTAGTGTATTTCGCGGTATGGGTAAAACCGGTGTGGTTGGTCGACTAGATGGAGATCTGGGTCCAGGCAAGATGATTGGCTTACGTGCCGACATGGACGCACTACCGCTACAAGAACATAATAATTTTGCTCACACTTCCCGTAACCCTGGAAAAATGCATGCTTGTGGTCATGATGGTCACACCGCAATGCTCTTGGGTGCTGCTCAATATTTATCCAATCACCGCGCCTTCAAAGGCACAGTGATTTTTATTTTTCAACCAGCAGAAGAAGGTGGTGCTGGTGCTCGTGAAATGATCAAAGATGGTTTGTTTGAGCAATTCCCATGCGATGCTGTATTTGGATTACATAATTGGCCAGGTTTGGGTGAAGGTCATTTTGGTGTTACAGACGGCCCCATGATGGCATCGAGCAATGCCTTTGAAATTACTGTCACCGGTAGAGGCGGACATGCTGCACTACCTCATAACAGCGCTGATCCAGTGCTCGCTGGAGCGCAGGTTGTGCTGGCTTTGCAAAGCATCATTACGCGCAATAAACGTCCAGTAGATGCAGCGGTACTCTCAGTCACGCAATTTCACGCCGGCGAAACCAGTAATGTCATTCCGGACAGCGCATTTATTGGCGGCACAGTGCGTACCTTTACGATTGAGGTCTTAGATTTAATTGAACAACGCTTGCGAGAAATTACCCATAGCATCGCAGCCGCATTTGATTGTCATGCTGAAATTCAATTTTCTAGAAGTTATCCACCATTAATCAATCATAAAAATGAAGTGGAATTTGCTAGCGGGGTCATGAGTGAATTGGTTGGCAAACAAAATGTCAATACCTCGATTGATCCAACCATGGGTGCAGAAGATTTTGCTTTTATGTTGCTCGAGAAACCTGGCTGCTATGTCTTTTTAGGCAATGGTGATGGTGATCATCGTTCGGTTGGGCATGGCATGGGACCTTGCCATCTACATAACCCATCATATGATTTCAATGACGCCTTGATACCCGTAGGTGTGAGCTATTGGGTCAAGCTAGCTCAGCGCTACTTAGAAAAAAATGATTCTTAAAGCATTAAGAATCTAAGAATTCGTGAATTTGGCTGGGCGTTTTTCGATAAACGCTGCCATTCCTTCTTTTTGATCATTGGTTCCAAAGCAGGCATGGAATAAGCGACGTTCAAAATGAATGCCTTGAGAAAGCGTAGTTTCATAAGCAGTGTTGACAGCCTCTTTCACCATCATTGTTGTCAACAAAGGCATGTCAGCAATATCTTTAGCGATCGCCTTCACTTCTTTCAATAAATCTGCTTTCGGAAATACGCGTGATACTAGGCCCGATCGCTCAGCTTCTGTAGCATCCATCATGCGGCCGGTTAAGGCCAGATCCATTGCCTTCGCTTTAGAAATCGCTCGTGGCAAACGTTGTGTACCACCAGCACCCGGGATGATTCCTAATTTGATTTCTGGTTGAGCGAACTTTGCGTTATCAGCAGCCATGATGGTGTCGCACATCATTGCCAATTCACAGCCGCCACCAAGTGCATAACCTGATACTGCAGCAATCACGGGCTTGCGAACTTTTTGGATATGCTCCCAGTTGCGTGAAATAAAGTTATGGCGATAAACATCTTGCAAGCTACGTTTTGCCATTGAAGCAATATCAGCACCAGCAGCAAACGCCTTTTCACTACCTGTCACAATAATGCAACCAATATTGTCATCCGCATCAAAAGTTAATAATGCTGCGCCAAGCTCATCCATTAATTGATCGTTCAGTGCATTGAGGACCTCAGGACGATTGAAAGTAATTGTGGCCACCTTGCCATCTACTTCAGTCAAAATTGTTTTGTAGCTCATAGCCTTCTTCCTGATATGTCATTCATTAACGTGGTAACAATAGCCACATCTTGCCATTTTGTTTCATACGACCTGCCATTTCACCAGCAGCCTCACCCGAACCCCAATAGTAATCAGCTCTGACGCCACCCACAATCGCCTTGCCAGTATCCTGCGCCATCACTAGCTTTTGTAGGGGCTGACTACTTAAGGGTTTGGTGGTAGCCAAAAATACAGGCGCGCCCAAGGGCATTGCCTGAAGATCAATCGCGATACTTCTTTCGCCAGTTAAGGTAACCCCAAGGGCGCCGACAGTGCCTGAAGTCTCTTTAAAAAAGACAAAACGGGGATTAGCATTGAGCATTTCATTCACACGCGCTGGATTGCGCTTCGCCCATTGTGAAATACCCTGCATAGTGGCTTCTTTGCTCGTAATCTCTTTACGATCCAGCAGCCATTGTGCTGAAGATCTAAAAGGTTGCTCATTCGTTCC
>CALQED020000148.1 GCA_943329505.2 Polynucleobacter meluiroseus
ATTACTTATTTAGGCGCTGGTGTGCTGGCATGGACTGCAGCCAAGATGATGACTTCCGAGCCCATTGTTCAGGAATGGCAAGCATTCAAAAACCCTATATTCGAATATGGCATACAAGTACTAGTAATCTTTGGTGTGTTATTCGGAGGATTTATCAGAAGTAGGTTAGCGCTTGAAGAACAGATTGCGCCGGCTGTAGTAGAACCCGTTGTATTTGAAATGCCGTATGAAAAGCAGCCCAATATCATAGGAGATAAAACCATGAATAAAGTTCTCATCCCAGTTGACGAGTCTAGTAATACCCTTTTAGCTTTGCAATATGCAGTTAGCACTTATGGCAAAGATTCCGCGACAGAGTTTCATATATGCAATGTCCAACCAAGAATTTATCGCCATATCGGTAAATTTTTTAGCAAGGCTGATATTCAAGAATGGCAATTAGAGCGTGCAAATACTGCAGCAAAGTCTGCCATGACATTTCTTGAAAAATCCGGCGTCAAATTTTCTTTTACTGCTGTCTCCGGCGATAAGGGTGAGGCATTGCATGAGGAAGCTAAGCGAATTGGATGCAGTCGTATCGTCATCGGTTCGGCAAAGAAAAATACCCTTAGTAGATTGTTTGAGAACTCTACCACTGCAAAATTGTTAGAGATCTCCGATATCCCAGTGGAAGTAGTCACTGGCAAGACATTGCCTACCTTAGAGCGTTGGGGAATTCCAGCGGTTGGAGCTGGGGTAGCCACTGCGCTGATGGCAGTTGTGATTGATTAGTTTTGTAGTGTTGTAGTTCTGCAGTCCTGTAGTACTCCCATTTGCCCTCCTCGTGAGGGCATTTTTTTTAAGGTTATTTCAGTAAAAAACAGAATTAATATCAATATTATTCTTCTTTATTCTGAATTAATTCCAATCTACATTAAAGCCATAGCGTGTTTAAAGGGAGAAAAATTATGGATGTGATCTTGGAATCTAAAGAGCTAACAGAATCAGAGTTAAAAACGTTTACTGAAGATCGGGTGAAGTACTCGTTAAAACGCCTTTTTTGGTTGGTGAGAAAAATTACAGTGAAATATTCGGCAGTGTCTGCATCAAAAACCCAATGCAATCAAAACTGCTTGATCGAGTTTCAAACCTTTGATCTTCAGAGGATTGAAATCAGCGTCACTGCACGAGACAAAAAAACGGCTTTAGATATAGGATTGAAGAAAGTCTACAAACATGTGCAAAAAGTGTTTCATAAGGCACAAAAATATGGCCGTTTATCTAAAAATGCCTATGTTTAATTGAATCATTCTGATCTTAAATGTGATCTAATAAGATTAATAAACGGGGAGTAGCCTGCCCAGAAATGGGTCCCATATATCGACATTACGACTGCAAGGTCCGGTGTATGGGTAATTTTTAAGGCAAGACCATTTACTTTTATAAATGGCCAATGTGAATCCTATCTCTAAACCTTTCAATTTGAGCATGTTTTTGTGCTTAGCCGCCCTAAATTGGGGAGCTTCTAGATTGCCATATTTACTAACTTGGGATAATTTATTTTTAAGTCATCTGAGAATAGGACTCATGAAGTTGTATCGCTGCTTATCAATTGTCTCTATTAGCGGCATGCTGATGACACAGGCGCTAGCCCAGGATCAGAAACCATACACAGTTAATGATTTAACTTTCATTGCGCTGGAATCAAGCCCACAAGTATTAGCGGCACGAGATCAATCAAAGGCCGTGAAAGGCCAGCTCTCCACTGCTCGTGCAATTCCGAATCCTGAATTTGAAGTAGGCACTGGACAGCAAAGATCTGTTACCGGCCCTTTGACTGTTGGTAACGTTTCCTCATGGTCAGTGATTCAGCCATTAGATATGCCATATACCCGATTTCCGAGGGTGAATGCAGCAGAGGCAAATTTTCGCTCAGCAGAAGCCACTCGCATTGCCTTTGAAATCGAGACAATCTCAAAAGTCCAACAGCGCTACTATGAGCTCATGCGGCGTAAGGCAGAAGAAAAAGCTGCTGAAGAAGATTTGAGTCTTACAAAACAAATACGGGATCGCATGCAAGTCCGTTATGACGTTGGAGAAACCGCGCGTTTTGAATTGCTTCGGGCTCAGACAGAGTATTTGAATGCACAAATAGCTGCAGAATCTGGAAAATTAAGGGTCGAACAGGCCCGTAGCGTATTGCGACAAGTCGTTGGGCATAATCTGCCAGTCAATTTTGTGGTTGTTTTTGAGCAGCCCAAGATCGAAACCTTGCCACCTTTAAATATTTTGTTGAGTGAAATCCAGGCACAAAGTCCTGAATTACAGAAAGCAAAAGCAGATGTTGAGGTGAGTGAGTCAAGATTAAGTTTTGAGAAAAATTCACGCTTACCGCGTTTAGCCTTCAAGGCATCTCAGTACAACGATCCTAACTTCACTGATCGACTATATGGTTTGCAGATTAGCATCCCTATTTGGGATTTTAAGGGTGGGCAAGTAGCTGAGGCTGAAGCCAATGCATCTAAGGCCAAGAATCAATTGAATGCCCAGAGCCAAAATTTAGAACAACAAATTGAGACGGCCTATAAGTTGTATCAAATGGCTACTTATCAGGTCAAGGTATTAGATCAAGAGGTTGTGCAACTTGCTGCTAGTGCACAGCGTATCGCAGAAGTCTCCTATCGTTATGGTGAGAGAGGCATGCTTGAGTATCTGGATGCACAAAGAACATTTCGTGCAGCCAGAAATGATTTAATTAAAGCGCGCTTTGATTTAGCTTCTGTTGTTACTGAGATTCAGAGATTAAGAGCAAGCCCAGATTGGCTTGCAAAGATAGAAAGTGGAAGGCAATGAAACAAGAAATTGCAGCCTTAATAACAAAATTGAAGGTTTGGAATAGCTATATCGTTGGAAAAGTCAAACTTTATACTAGAGAGTGGTTAGGACAAGTCGTTCAAGTGCAAAATGATTGGTATCAGATGGCACATGAATGGATGGTAACTCACGCTCCTGCAGTAACTGGTCGCTATGATCAATCTCCTTACTGGTTGAAAAGAAGCCTCTTTTATTTACCATGGTTATGCGCGTTTTTGATTGTGCTGAACTACTTCAATGTATTTGATCGCCGTCCCGTTATCAAATCTGTGCAGGATCCTAATGTTGTCGTAGTGAATCAGGATTTGCGAAAAATGATGACTGACGGCAAAGTGCAGGTGGCCCCATTTATTGAGGAAATTCGTGCTTCGGGAAGAATAGACTTTAATGAGCTGTATCTGTCGAGAATCGGTGCCAACGTTACTGGCAGGGTGTCAGAGATTCTGGCGGTCCCTGGCCAATTAGTGAAGCAGGGTGATGTATTGGCAAAGATCACCTCTACGGAATTAACCCAATCGCAGCTCGCTTATTTGAAGGCCAAAAGCGCTAGTCAATTAGCTGATCAGGCGGCTAATCGCGCCAAAATTTTATACAAAGAGGATGTGATTGCGCTTGCAGAGTTGCAAAAGAGAGAGGCTGAGTCTAGTAGTGCTCGGGCAGAGTTTCGTGCGGCCAATGATCAGTTGCGTGTACAGGGCATGAACCAAGCCAGCATTGATCGCTTGGCAAAAACTGGTGTGATTGAATCAATCAATAATGTTATTGCCACCATTCCAGGAGAAATTGTTGAACGCAAGATTAATAAGGGTCAGGTTGTTCAGCCGGCTGATGCCTTATTTACAGTTGCTGACCTAAGTACGCTTTGGGCAATCTCTGAAGTCCCTGAAAGTAATTCTTATTTAATCCGTAAAGGGCAGAAAGCATCTTTAATTATTCCCTCTTTACGTAATCAAGAGATAGAGGGTACGGTTGCTCATGTTGATTCGATTGTGAATCCGCAAACACGTACTGTAGTGGTGCGGATGGAATTGGCAAATAAAGATAGTCAGATTAAGCCTGGAATGCTAGCAACGATGTTGATTGAGAGTCAGTCAATTGAAAAATTGGTCGTGCCTGTCGGAGCAGTTGTGCGCGAGGATAATCATGATCATGTCTTTATAAGACTGGATGATGATTTATATCGTATGGTTCCTGTCAAGCTTGGTCCGGAGGGTAGGGGTTATCGTCCAGTGATATCTGGATTAAAGGACGGCCAAGAAATAGCAACTGAAGGCGCATACCATTTGAATACCGAGCGCAAGCGTCAGCTCAGTGGTGGCTAAGTAAATGATTGAAAGAATCGTTCGCTTATCACTTCAGCAACGATTGCTCGTTGTCATTATTGCCGTTGTGTTAATGGTGGCAGGTTTGCTAGCGACAAAGCGATTATCAGTTGATGCTTTTCCTGATGTAACGAATGTGCAAGTACAAGTAGCTGCTGAAGCTCCTGGTAAGTCTCCAGAAGAGGTGGAGCGCTTCGTGACCATTCCGATTGAATTGGGCATGACTGGTCTCCCTGGTTTAGTGGAGATGCGCTCATTAAATCGCAATGGCATTTCTATCATCACTCTGGTTTTTA
>CALQED020000149.1 GCA_943329505.2 Polynucleobacter meluiroseus
AAAGACGCGCTTCAAAGCCCAGCCCGTATGGTCAGGCCCAAGGCTGAATAAGAAGGTGGCCTTTAAACCAAAGCGCTCTAAGGTGCGAGCTAAATTGGGTACACCTTCTTTGGTGCCACGTAAGGTATCAACGTCTACCTTGAGAGCAATCTTGGCCATGAGGTCTTATTTTTGATTGCTTACTCTTTATCAACTAAGGAGCGGGCTTTTTCAACGTCTTGACGATATGCCTCAAAGATATTCTTCAGTGCATCAGCCATCGTAGTAGTCGGCTTCCAACCTAACTCGCTCATGGTATTGTCAATTGCAGGAACACGGTTTTGAACGTCTTGATAGCCTTCGCCGTAATACGCTCCAGAAGTCGTCTCTACAATCTTCACATCATTTGCTGTCTTGGCGTACTCGGGGATACTCCGGGCAATGGTGAGCATTTGATTGGCTAGATCTCGGACAGAGTGATTATTTTTTGGGTTGCCAATGTTATAGATTTTGCCGTTTGCAACACCATCTTGATTGTCAATGATGCGCATGAGGGCATCGATACCATCATCAACATAAGTAAAGGCACGTTTTTGTGCGCCGCCATCGACCAGGTTGATCGGTTCACCACGTACGATATGACCTAAGAACTGAGTCACTACACGAGAAGATCCTTCTTTTGGTGTGTAGATGCTATCAAGTCCAGGGCCAATCCAGTTAAAGGGACGAAAGAGTGTAAAGCGCAAGCCTTCCATGCCATAACCCCAAATCACGCGATCCATTAGTTGCTTCGAACAAGCATAGATCCAACGGGGTTTATTAATGGGGCCGTAAACCATATTCGATTGAGCAGGGTCAAACTCGCTGTCCTCACACATTCCATACACTTCGGAAGTGGAAGGGAAAACCAAATGTTTTTTGTATTTAACAGCAGAGCGCACGATGGGCAGATTGGCTTCAAAGTCGAGCTCAAATACTTTTAATGGTTGTTGTACATAGGTTGCTGGCGTCGCGATCGCAACCAAGGGCAAGATGACATCGCATTTGCGGATGTGGTATTCAACCCATTCTTTATTGATCGTAATGTCACCTTCAAAAAAGTGCATACGTGGATGATGAATCAAATCACCCAAACGTTCATTTTGCATATCCATGCCATAGACATCCCAATCGGTTGTCTCCAGAATGCGTTTGGAAAGGTGGTGGCCAATAAAACCGTTCACACCAAGAATGAGTACTTTTTTCATCTTTACTGCCTCGTTTTAATCTAATGAGCTATTACTAAATCTTTTACTTATTGTTTGGCAGGAAACCATTCCAAGATTTCTACTACTTGGTGGTCACCGCAAATGCCGAATACCCGATTATCAACCACTTGGATGCCGGTGGCCTCAAGATTGAGGCTGGTGGGGAAGGGGCCTTTTAGGCTGGTACGGGCCACCATCATCGTTATGCCCTGGTGATCGGTAAAAGCCCCTGGGTAAGGGGGCGCAACCGCTCTGACAAGGTTATGAACTTGCTGGGCGGTTTGACGCCAATGAATTTTCCCATCCGCAGGCTTTCTGCCGCCAAAATAACTCCCTTTTTGGAGCTCATTCGGCGTGCGTGGAACCCTTCCTTGGATGAGCTCTGGTAGTACCTGCTTAATCACTGTTACGGCTGCCCCACTGACTTTGCCAAAGACCTCAGTTGCGGTTTCATCGGGGCCAATACTAACGGCAGCTTGTCCAACAATATCGCCAGCATCAGGTTTGATTTCCATCACGTGTAAAGTCGCTCCGGTCTCTAGCTCACCATGCAAGATCGCCCAATTCACTGGTGCACGACCACGATATTTTGGCAAGAGAGAGCCGTGCATATTGAGAGCTGTAATCTTGGCACACACCAAGATTTGCGCAGGAATCATATGACGGTAGTAGAAGGAAAAAATATAATCTGGTGCGAGGGCTTGGAGTTTTGGAACCAGCTTAACTAGCTCATTGGCATTCGGTGTAATACAAGGTATGTTTTGATCAGCACAGAGCTTGGCAACACTACCAAACCAGACATTCTCATGAGGGTCATCTTCATGGGTTACTACCAGATCAACCTGTACTCCGGCACTCAGCAGTGCTTTGAGGCAATTGACGCCAACATCGTGGTATGCGAATACGACTGCGTGCAATTATTTTTTCTCTAAAACAGTTTGCACAACATAACGTGGACGATTACGGATCTGCTGATAGATACGACCAATGTATTCGCCCAGGAGGCCCAGACCAAAGAGCATCACCCCAATGAGAAAAAAGGTTAGCGCGAACAGAGTGAAGACTCCCTCAACCTCGGCACCTAAAACAAAGCGTCGTACTAAAAGGTACACAAACAAGCTACCCGCCGCCAGTGATAGCAACATACCTAGAATAGAGAAAATCTGGAGTGGCATCACTGAGAAGCCAGTGACCAAATCAAAGTTCAAACGAATGAGTTGGTAAATGCTGTATTTTGATTCTCCGGCAAAGCGTTCTTCGTGTTTGACGGTAATTTCAATAGGGTTGGCAGCAAAGGTGTAAGCCAGCGCTGGAATAAAAGTATTGTTTTCATTGCATTGACGTACTAAGTCAACGATGCGGCGGCTATAGCCACGCAACATGCATCCCTGATCGGTCATGGTAATGCGCGTAATATTTTCACGAAGACCATTCATGGCGCGGGAAGCAATCTTTCTAAAGAAGCTGTCGCGACGATCGGCACGAATGGTGCCGACATAATCATGACCGTTTAATAGTTGCTCGGTAAGCGCATCAATTTCTTCAGGAGGATTTTGCAAGTCTGCATCTAAGGTGATGATGTGTTCACCTTTGGCGTACTCAAAGCCAGCCATGATGGCCATATGCTGACCAAAGTTACTATGAAATAACACTGCTCGGGTTACGTCCGGACGCAAGTCTACTTGCTTAGCAAGGATTCCAGCAGAGCGATCTTTACTGCCATCGTTGACAAAAACGATCTCGTAAGCAATGTTGCGTTTAGCGGCGAGAGCATCTAATGCAGGGTAGAGGCGATCAAATAGAGCTTGGAGGCCATCTTCCTCGTTGTATACGGGAATAACGATGCTGAGCTTTGGGTTGGCAACTAAGTTTGCAGTCATGCTGCAATTTTGCCTGATTCTGGGGATTGAACCCAATAAAGCTAGTTTTTACGGTGTTTCTTGAGGATTCCGATGAATCCGCTAGCGATACGGCCAATATCTTCATCCGCCATACCTGGAAATAAAGGGAGAGTGAGTATGGAGCGACCAATTCGCTGCGCAACAGGCGTATCACTTGTTTTATAGCCTTGCTCTTTGTAGAGCGTAAAACTAGTGATTGCAGGGTAGTGCACACCGGTGCCGACACCAAGATCCTTTAACTCAGTCATGATTTGTGCGCGATCACAATCTAATTGATCTAATGGGAGCACTACCTGATACATATGCCAATTGCTATCAGTGTAGTTTTCAACCGGAAGCTCTAACTTCAAACTATCTAAGCCGGCAGATTTGAGTTCGGCGCGAATGACATCAAAGTACTGGCGTGCGAGGGCAGCGCGACGGGTTTGATAAGCGGGCAATTGTTTAAGTTGTTGAAGACCAATCACTGCATTAATGTCAGTTAAGTTATCTTTACCACCGAGAACATCAACATCCATCCCATCCATCCCCTGACGGGTTAAACCTTGGAGACGAAATTTCTCAGCAAGCTTGGCTTCATCAGCATTATTCAATACCAGGCAGCCACCTTCAACAGTAGTGAGATTCTTGTTAGCCTGAAAACTAAAACTCACTAGATCGCCAAAGCTCCCAATCTTTTTACCTTGCCATTGGGATCCAAAGGCTTGAGCAGCATCTTCAATGATGCGCAGATCATATTGCTTGGCTAAAGCGTAAAGTTGATCCATATTCACAGGTAAGCCAGCCAAATAGACCGGCATGATGGCACGAGTTTTAGGGGTAATTGCAGCAGCCACTTTATTAAGATCAATATTGCGTGTAATCGGATCAACATCGACAAAGACGGGTTTTGCGCCTACACTTAAAACGACATTTGAAGTAGCAACCCAAGATATCGGCGTCGTAATCACTTCATCGCCACCGCCAATACCGATCACTTGTAATGCAATCTTCATTGTTGCAGTGCCATTGGCAAAGCAACGTACAGGACGCCCACCAAAATATTTACTCAGAGTTGCTTCAAACTCTGCTACTTTTGGTCCTGAAGTGACCCAGCCAGAACGCAACACCTCTGACACAGCATCAATCGTTTCTTGGTTGAAACTAGGTCGTGTGAAGGGAATAAATGCAGGGCTATTGGACATGATTACTTATATTACTTTACTGCGCCACCTTGGATGGGTCCGGATGCTTAACGATCACGCGACGAGAGTCTCGATCTACCTCTTGCATTGGCAGGTTTAAGCCCTGCAGCGCCACATATTGCTCAGGAACCATGATGGCATAG